>CAYJHY010000022.1:0-16740 GCA_964369875.1 uncultured Mailhella sp. | reverse complement strand
ATGACTATGTTATCATCGACACGCCACCGGCTTTAAGTATTTTGACAGTGAACGCACTTACCGCCTCCGACTCTATCCTTATTCCTGCGCAAGCCGACGCTTTTAGTCTTCAAGGGATTGGGCAATTTTACAAGACCTATGAAACCGTAAAGAAGTATTGTAATCCAAAGCTGAAAACCAAGGGTATATTAATCACACGCTTTAATGCTCGTTCTGTGCTCAGTAAAGATATGAAAAAAATGCTTGAAAAAACCGCCGAACAAATGGGAACTTGTCTTTTCAAGACAGAAATTCGTGAATGCGTAGCCACAAAAGAAGCCCAAGCTTCAAGAAAAAATATTTTTGACTACGCAAAGCGTAGTAACGTGGCCAAAGACTATGAAATGCTAACCAACGAAATTTTTGGAGTATAAAATGGCTAAAAAATCTTTCACTGATAACCCTGCTGAACAATTTATCAGTAGTATACGAGAAGAAAAAGAAGTTCCCCAAGTAGAAGTCACTTACGAAAGCAAGATGGAAAGCAAGAAAGAAAGCATTGAAGAAAGTGCTCCTTCACCTGCTAATGCCATCGACCATTCCAGACTTCAAGTTCCTGATGGCTATAAGCTTGATCCACGATTTATTGAGAAACGAACAAAAAGAGTAAACCTCCTTATGCAACCAAGTCTCTATGAAAAAATTCAAGCAAAAGCCAGTCAAGAAAAGAAAAGTGTAAATGACTTTATCCATTCCTATATGGAAGAATTGCTTAAGAAATAAAGCTATTAATGAATAGATGTATAATATTATGAGTGTGTTTATATAAGTATGTTTGTATATGTTTGTTAATATGTGTATGTGTTTTTTATTGTATTATTTTATAAGATAATACACCACTATCTCACTATCAGAATTTTATAGAATATTTGAAGGATTTTATGTATTTATTTACTCCAAAGCATGTGTGCTCAACAAGTATTAGCTTTGATTTATCAGATGATTTGACTGTACATAATGTGGTTTTTGTTCGTGGATGCTCAGGTAATGCCCTTGGTATTGCGGCACTTGTTGAAGGACGTCCTGCGCAGGAAGTTATTTCTAGGTTACGCGGTATTTGTTGCGACCACAGAGGAACGTCATGTCCTGATCAACTGGCATGTGCTCTTGAGAAGGCGCTTGCTAAAGAGTTAAAAGAGTAGTGTCAGTTTCCCCCTGATTTTAAATAAAGACCTTGCAAAATAAGTTTTGCAGGGGTCTTATTTTTGCAACGCAATCCCAAACTTCCTAAAAAAAACCTTTCTCTAATCTGGTATTATACAGAATAAAGAAAGGTCTTTTTTAAATCCACGTTATAAATGTGTTCGGAAAATGTTGTAATTCTTAAAACTTAAACATAAATTCCAACTTACCGCCAATGCTTTCACGTTTACCGAGGCTTCCGTCAACCCCAAGGTTTACGCTAAAGCCATTGACATTTTTATAGCCAAGGCCAAGTTCCAAAACGCCTGTGCTTCCTTGCAAGCCGTTTTTTGTGGGAATGGGGATATTATCCACGCTTGCGGTGGAATGGCTGTCGAATTCATATTCATAGGCAAGCCCAAGGTAGGGGCTAAAGCTATAGCTATCGTTTTCTATTGCTTTATAAGTGGTTTTTGCGCCCACACGAAGCATATGGGAATTGATGGAATCAAAATCAAATCTATTTCCGGCTATTTCTTTATCTATGCTTTCGTGATGCGTCCAAAAGTATTTGGTAGAGAAATCAAGTTTCCATTTTGGATTAAGGTTGAAGGCATAACCTGCACCGATATGCATACCGTAATACATGGCATGGGTATCATAATTGACGCCTCGGCCTGTGGTTGTATCGATGATGTCGTTGGTATCATAATCGGAATCGATGGAACCAAATCTTGCGGAAGCTTCAAGGTATGGCGTCCCTTTGGCTGTTTGGAAATCATAACGCCCAAACACACCACCGCCGAAGTAATGCAAATTACCGTCGGAATGGATTTTGGTATTTCCTGAGGTGGCGGTACTGTCATAAGAGCCTGTACCTGTTTCCAAAAATGCCCCCACAAGAAGCTCGCCTGTATTAAAATAGGACGTATAGCCAAGACCTGCCACCAAAGATAGGGTTTTCACATCGGTTTCGGCGCCACTGTCATAGGAGCTGTAACCGCCTTGAATGGTGGCAAAAGGTGCCCACGTTCCTGCTTTAATGGTGGAGCCTGCGTTAAAACTTTGTTCACCGCTCGCTTGCTGTGCGGCGGGAATACCTGCATTCACAAAGGCTTGCCCTGCTGCTTTTACTGTGGCTGTGCTAGCACCTGTTTGCGCTTCCACCAAAGTTCCTGCCAAGGTATCACCGCCTGTAGAAGGTGGTGTAGGAGTTGGTGTAGGTGTAGGTGTAGGTGTAGGAGTGGGGGTAGGTGTTGGGGTAAGTTTCTTTTCTTCTAAAGTTGCAGTGATTGCAGTGTTTGCTGTATCTTGGTTTACTGTCCACTCTGCATCAACAAATGAACCTACTTGTCCCGAAATTTTTTCGCCATTATTTGCAATTGTGCCATCAACAGTGTCATAGTCGATGAGAGTGATAAACGCACCGGGGTTTATGTTATGCCCACTTTCAATGCTCACAGTGTCAATTCTTGCAAATTTTGTGTTAACAGCTGCACCATTACCCAAGTATAAATCTGTTACTTGTAATACGATGTCGTTGTTCGTAACCTCTGAACCAAGTATAAAATTATATGTTTCAAAATTACCTATACTCTTAATTGTGCCTGTGCCATTATATTTATTCACATGTAAAGTATTGCCATTAAAAGTTAAGGCGTTTTGAGCAAACTCTGGCGTAACAGAAAAAGTTATGTTACCAGGATCAGTAAGATCAATGGTATGAGAAGTTATAGTGGCTCCACCCCAAATATTTGTATTAGTTAGAGTAGGTGCTCCACTCAAAGTAATACTATTCTTTTCCGCACGACTATCAGCATTGCCAAGCACCAAACCACCGATAATATTGCCGTTCACCGTACCACCGCTGATGTTGATGTTATTTTCAACGGCTGTGGCTTGCCCTGCATTACCATTATTACCATCAGTAGTAGAGTTATCATCATCACCATAACCACCATAACCACCACGGCTTATGGAAATGCCACCATAGGCATCGTTTACAGTTCCACTGTTGATAGTATTTATATTATGAGTAGCTGTAGCGGTATTACCGTTACCACCGTTACCACCGTTACCACCAAAAGAATCACTAGCATCACCACCATCACCACCTGTGCTTACAGCTAGTCCTCCATAGGTGTCAGTCACAGTTTCACCTGTAATACTCTTGGTATTGCCAGTAGCAGTAACCTCGCCCCCGTCACCACCGTCACCACCGTAAGCACTATACCCCGAATCGCCATCACCACCGACCCCCCCGTCACCGCCTGTACTTATGGCAATACCGCCGTCAGTAGCATCTGTGATGTGTACGCCACCGCCACCGCCACCGCCACCACTACCGCCTCCTATACTTTCACCGGGGTAAGTGCCGCTACCTCCGGCACCGCCTTGTTCTCCGTAAATTGAATTAGTTCCGGAAATACCGTCACCACCGCGATTGCCATCAGTACCACCGTTACCGCCGTTACCGCCGCCGTTTATTCCCGGATCGCCATCAGTTCTGCCTGTAGAATTATACGACTCACCATTCCCCCCGTCACCGCCTGTGCTGATGATAGTTACGGCAAAAGCTTCATCTACAAGAAAAGGACTTGCAAGTATGGAAGCTACGGCAAGAGTGCCAAAAACGTTTAATGCATTACATTTTTTCAGTACGGCTTTGTAACGGTTTTTTAAATTTCCGAGTGCATTTTTTGTTTGCATTGTTTTTTCCTTTATTTGTGAACTGTTTGTTATAAAACTATTAAAACAGATTTTAAAACAAGAGCATTTAAAAGTCAAGAAAAACAAATAGTCAAGACCTTTATAAGATTCATTTTATAAAGGTCTTGACAGAGAAAAGCTATATATTGTTGCCGTATCGTTTTTGAACTCTCTACCCCCCCTACTTACTTCATTCTAAACCTGTTCCCCTGTTTATCGACAAGCATTCCATCTTCCACTTTCAGTTTGTTTGAGAAGGCATTTTCAATGGGAGGATAATTGGATGAAGCGGTTGAACTTGTTGGCGTGGAATTTTTTGCGGACGTTTCTGACATCGAGCTTGTTGTTTTCTCCACTCCTTCAGCTTGCGATTTAGGCGTATCCGCAGTTCCATTTTTTGTAGCTCTATAGTCGTCAAGGGGCATAGGTTTCCAATCGGACACATAGGTTGAATCGTCTTTTTACCTTATTTGCAAGCTTTCGTATCGTATTAGATTTCGTTTTGTTTAAAATAAACTTCTTCTTTTTCAATGATAAAGCCGATAAAAGTGATTATTCCTGATAAAAAGAGTGCGAGATAGGTGTAATTTGTATTTCCTATTATTGCGCCATACGTGCCGATAGTGCCCCCTAGTGTTATGGCAACACAAGCAATTTGGCTTTTAATTGTTCCTTTTGAAGACATAAGAAGAGCCACAAAAACAGGCATGCCAACACCGCAAGCAAACACATCATAGGCCATGAGTAAAAAGCCTAATATTCCCTTTCCCCATAACGTCACCAACGCACCCGCAAGCCCTATAAACAGTGTGCATATTCTTGTGGTTTTTGGGTTTGATTTTTGTAAAATATCATAAGAAAACACGGTGCTTGCAACAACAAGGCAAGTATCCGCCGAAGATATGATAGCAGAAAGCAGTGCAAGCGAACCCAGAATATAGAGCCATGAGGGCATAACTTGAGAAAGAATTGTTGTCAGTACCGTATCTTGGCTTGTTTCCGTTGGAATCAGATCCTTAGAAGCAAGGCCGATTGAAACAATCAAACAAGCAGAAATAAATAAACCGGTGACGCCAATGAAAGATCCTTTTTTTGCTGTCTTTTCATCTTTTGCCGATAACACTCTGCTAAATAAAGTTGGGCATACAAGATAGTTGGCACCAACTATAAGGATATAGTAAATAAGCTGACTTGCAGAAAAATCGTTATTAATCGCTTCAATATTTGTGCTACGTATCCATGACGGATTAATGGAATTGAGCCAAATAAAAAGAAGAGACAAGGAAAGCACAATAATCAAAGCCTGTATCCTGTCTAATTTCATGATTGTTTTTTGTCCGCCTAGCGAATGCAGAACAATAAAGGCAAAACCAAGTAAGAGAGATATATAAATGTTGGTACCAAGTAAGGACTTGAAAAGGTTTACTATTGCTGAAAATTGAGCCGCCAAAATGGCTATCCATGCAATAATAATGATAAAGGCAATAAGAAAGCGAGCTTCTTTTCCCAAAAGTTTTTCTACTAAATGCGGTAATGTGTAAGCATTTGTTTTTCTAACTTTTTTAGCAAGAAGTAATGCCAGCAAGCTTAAACCAAAACAGCCTGCTCCAAGCCACCAAAAAGCAGGTGTGCCAACGGTAAAAGCCATGCCGATCATGCCGATGGTTGCAGAAGCTCCAACCGAAGAAACCACGATGGATAAACCTACTTCCAAAGCAGAAGAGGAGCGTTTATTCAAAAAGAAATCTTCTTTTGTCTGTTGCTCTTTGGAAAACCCTGCCCAAATCAATAAAATTGCGTACGCACCTAGTAAAGCAATAATCATTATAAATCCTTTATATTTTAATTGATTTTTCAATGTTGATATATGTTGTCAATTCGTTATAAGCTCCTTGTCTTATCTCTTTGTCAGCACTATGAATATTTTCGTTATAGGGGAGTGCTCCCAAATATTCACATGGAAAATATTGTTTAACGTATTCAATATTATTAGATTTTATTTGAATTTCTAAATCATTATTGATATTTCTTGCGCTCGTTTCTATTGTGATAAAACCTAAGAGCGGAATATCTAAGGATTTAATTTTTTCGTAGGTGAGTAAAGCATGATTCAGTGCGCCTAGCTTATTGCCAATTACAAGAATTAATGAAAAATTTACCGTCTTGGCAAGCAAAGAAAAAACATCGGCAAAGCTTTCTTTAGCATTAAGGGGTGTCATCAAGCCACCGGCGCCCTCAAGAAGAACTATCTCCTGCTTGGAGTTTTCAATTTTTTGTAAAATATCCTTTGCCAATGTTAACGCCGAAAGAGATTTACCCTCTTTTTCTAAAGCCAAATGCGGAGAGCATGCAGGAATAAAATGATAGCAAGAATCTGTGAGCAAGCTTTCATCTACATCTTTATATTTTTCAATATCAGGCACAATCAATACATCTTCATTTATAGTATGATAGCAACCTGTTTGTAGTGCTTTAATCAGTAGAGGTTCTTTCTTTTTGATTTTCAATAACTTCCCGATTAGGGCTGTGACCAGAGTTTTCCCAACGTCAGTATCCGTTCCGATAATGCCAATACAATGCTTTGACATATTCTTTCCTCCATTGTACTCTTGCCTTACAAATCAAAGTTAGTGCACATAATCTTGATACAAGGCAATATAATTGGGAGATAGTAGAGATACTCTTTTTTATTGTCAACTTAAAATACATGAAAAAAGGTTTACAATATGACAACTCAGGCAAAAGAAAAAAAACTTCATTCACGCACCGATGAAATTTTGCATCTTTTGGAAAAAGCGGATGGTTGGTGCTCGGGGGAAGAAATTTCTAAAAAATTCAATATTTCTCGTGCTGCCATATCAAAACATATTGTATCTCTTCGAGAATATGGGCATATTATAGATTCAGCTACAAAAAAAGGCTATAAACTCATCTATAAGAATGAAAAGATTGATTCAAAACTGCTAACAAAAAAACTTCAAACAAAAGTGCTTGGCAAAAGTGAAATTGTTATTTTTGAAAAAATAGGTTCAAGCAATCAAGAAGCGGTATTAAAAGCCTTGGAAAATGCTAAAAACGGCACTTTGATTATTGCAGAGAACCAAGAAAAAGGAAGAGGCACAAAAAATCATACTTGGTTTTCCGCGCCTCGCTCCTTACAGTTTTCTCTTCTGCTACGCCCTCAAAAAACGAGCCTTGAAATTAATTCTGTCATAGAAAACAGTCTTGAATGTGTTGTGCAAACAATTCAAGAATTGTGCACAATAGTGGCTACGGTAAAGAAGCCCAATGATATTCTTATCAACAATAAAAAAGTGTGTGGAATACTTGTTGAAACCGGCTATAGAGGGGAAGATTTAGAATGGCTTATCCTTGGAATCGGAATAAATGTGAACGCTGTTCTTGAAGATTTTCCGCTTGAATTACAAAATATTTGCACTTCGCTCGCTATTGAAAGTAATGTTTTTTTTGATAGAACGGATTTTTTGGCTCACTTACTTAATGAGATTGAGAGAGCTTTTCAAGAAAATCAAACGCTGTAACACGGTGGCTTTCTTCAAAGCACGTCATTGCACGTCATTTTTGTGCCTCAAAACAATCAGAGTGTCTTGGCAAAGAAACAACAAAAGAAGCTCCTTCTATGCTATTTTCTAAAGAAACAGTACCCCGCATGCTTTCTATAGCGGATTGAGCAATAGTTAATCCCAAGCCAAAATTACCGCCTTTTCCTTTATAAAACTTATCAAAAATATGTGGTTTATCTTCCGCTGAAACACCGTCACCATCGTCGGACACAGTTATTACAACAAACTCATTTTTTACATTCACGGTAACAGACACGCATGTTTTTGCATATCGAAAGGCATTAACAATTATATTACTTATCCCTTGATAGAGCAGTTCTTCAACAATATAAATTTGTTCATCTGCAATACAATGAACTTTGAGGCTGACAGCTTCTGCATAAGAAGAGTTTTCTACTATTTGCGCTATATTTCTAACGGCTTGTAAGGCTGATACGCATACATACTTATCATGCAAAATATCGCTTTCAATTCGAGATAAGGATAAAATATCATTGACTAAATCTGACAATCGTTTCACTTCCGCCCTTATAATACGAGTATATTTTGGCACATCCGTAAAGATTCCGTGTTCAAGACCTTCCGCAAAGCCTTGAATGTTTGTAAGAGGGGTGCGTAGTTCATGCGAGGCATTTTGGAAAAAAGATTTTTGCGCTTGAGCATGGTCGTAGCCATTTTTACTCATTGTATTGATTTTCTCTGAGAGTATTTTTATTTCTTCGATATGGGAATTATTTTCTAAGGTTATAAATTTATCTTTCTCTGCGTGGTCGACAACGTTTGTAATATATTCTATAGGTTGCGATATGGATTGTACAACGTATTTTGAAATAAAAATGGCTATGCCTACAATCAAAAACGAGGCAACCAAAAGAATCATATTGGCAAACAGTGTAAACGCATAAGGAAAATCACCTGCGGATATAAAGATAGCCGTCATGGGAGCATTTTGCATAGTAATCGTATATTTTAGTGCGTGGTATTTTCTATTGTTTTCCGAAAAAATATATATTTCACCATTATTTTTCCCTTTAGCTACGGCTAAAGCTGTTTGAGCTATACTTTCATCAAATAATTTTCTGGAAAAAGGTATTGTCTCAGGCTCGTCTTGAGGGGTAAAATTTTGCTTTATTCTGTCTCGAAGGAAAGTTTTTAGTGCATAGTCATAAGGGTTTACACTTTTCCCGTCTTCTGTATACAAAAATAATTCCGAGGATGTGGAAAGATTTCTGGCACGAATGAACACAGCCGATGTACTTCTGCTCGTATTTCTGTTTTCGGTAAATTTCAGCCCTTGTTCAACTGACCTTGTGATTCCCTGCAAATCATTAACAGCTTGCTTAGCCGAGAAATAATGCATTGTGATATTGAATAAAAGCATTATAAACAATGGGATTGCTACGATAATACAAACATAGGGAATGGTAATTTTTCTTCGTAATGAAATCATAGGTTCTCACAATTTACTTTGTGCGTAGCTCAAGTTCTAAACCGTAACCCCAAATGGAAATAATGTTCACATTAGAATGTGATAACTTTTTTCGCAACCTCTTGAGCACATCGTCTATGGCACGCGTACAAACATCAAAATTAAATTTCCATACATTTTTTAAAAGCTCATCTCGTGAAACAGCCCGTTCTTGATGTTGCAAAAGAAGTATTCCCTACAAGTTAGATTAACTGCCCGTGCCCCTGTCTTTGACGAAGACCCCCAAAGAGGACTTTTTTGTGTACTTTAAACAAAAAAACTCATTGGAAATTACTCCAATGAGTTTTGTGTATAACTTATATAACTTGATAAGTAAGATGGTACCGGGAGGGAGACTTGAACTCCCAAGGGCTTGCACCCGTCGGATTTTGAGTCCGATGCGAGAAATTTTGTACTTTTTTCCTAAAAAAATGTGTTTTTAGTCTTTATACATCTTCTCAAAACTTATCAGGCATTATATAAGTTTACACATCAACGTATAAAGGAGTATAAATTTATGTGTAAACTGTATGAAGCATGGGAAGTTTATCTGGATAGCAAAGATTTGAAACCATCAACTATTCGTAATGATAAGAACCGCTATCATTGTCACCTCGCCCCTTATTGGGGAGAGAAAGACCTAGAAGATGTTAAAACACTTGATATTATCAAGTATAAAAAACACCTCTCCGATAACGACTTGGCTCCGCAATCTGTCAAGCACTGTCTCACTCTTTTGCGATCGATTATGAAAAGAGCTATTCTGCTTGAACTCTATCATGCCCCTTTGCCAACATTTGAAATGCCTAAGTTTGATAACCGACGCAGAAGATACTTATCAGAAGATGAAGCGACTATAATGCTTAGTTTGCTCTATCAAAAAAGCGAACTGTGGCATGACATAACCTTGGTAGCCCTTCATACAGGCATGCGCGCGTCTGAAATTCTATCTATTAGGGACACATCCATCAACTTTGCTTTGCATGAGCTAACCTTGTTTGATACTAAAAACGGCATGTCCAGAGTTATTCCGCTCAATCAGACCGCCTTTGAGATTTTAGTAAAATACTCAGAGCAAAAACTTCCATACTTTTTTTCAAAGAACAAAATTACAGGTGTCAGTCAAATCTATCGCGATACCGTCAAAAAGACAAATCTCAATGACAATGTAGTCGATGGGCGTGACAAGGTTGTTTTTCATACCTTGAGACATACGTTTGCGTCATGGCTTGTACAAAGGGAAATTGCTTTGCCCATTGTCAGTAATTTATTGGGACATAAATCACTGAGCATGACCATGCGTTATGCTCATTTGGCTCCAAAACAAGGTCGACATGCTGTAAATCTTCTCCCTAATAACTTAAGTTTAGGCTATATGTCAAGCGAGGCAAAGCAAGACGAAGAATAGAATATAATAAATACGACGGGTTTAGACGGTTTTTATTTTGTTATGTTACAGACAATTTAGAAACCGTCTGCCAGTATAGCGAATAGGAAAACGAAAAGCGACAGCAAAGCATAGCAAGCATATTTTATCCATATTTTATCGGAAGAAAGGGCTGTTTGCAGGTATTTTTTGGAATAGTACACACATAAAAGAAAGGATATGCTTGCGAAAATATATTGCGCAATATGGAGACTACCATCCACTTCGTTTTTTGCGAACATATACCCAAAAATAAAAAAAGCAATTGCCCAGAGAACCCAATCTGAGCTTATCGGTGGTCTGGATGTTTGTTCTTGGTTTGTATAGGGTACAGCGTTTGACAGGGTAGCAGTATCGGGAAATCGTTTTAGTATGTCTTCTATCCGAGTGGGGACATCCAAACAAAATTTGCTGTAATATTCCATAATCAGAATTATATCCCATAAAGCATCATTATCATGGATTTCAAAAATATTTTTCATTTGCAAAATTCTTTGTTTTTCCGTTTCGCTGAGTCTATGACCTAAAATTTGTTCGTATTGTTGAAGTTTGGCTTCATTCATAGACTTGCCCTACAGTATATTGAGTTGGAAAAACATTTTTTCGCAAAGCTCAGTCCAACGGTTCAATTCGGCTTTATCGCCAATTCTAAATTTTTTCAGCCCTTCAAAAACAGGCACTCGGGCAGAGTAGAGCTGGTCTGCAACACGGTCGGCCAGTTCCGGGAAATCCATAATAAGTCCGTCTTTGCTTTCTAGGGCAATCTTGGTTTTGCTTTCTAAAAACAGAGAAAACTTTTCTCGATATCCAAAGTAATTATTGAGAAAGACATGAATCTTTTCATTGTTGAAATATGTCATAAAGTGTTTTAGAAGTTCCACCGAATCCCGTTGGCGATTAATAATCCAGAATGTGATAAATTCGCGATCCAGCTCCTTGAGAGTGTTTTTTAGAGTAAGACTGTATTTTTCAATACCTGCTAAGTTTCGTGCAGCAGAATTGATGATAATAAAATGTTCGTCGTATTCGTCTGCTAAATTCACCAATTCAATCCATCCGTCTGAGATATCTAGGTTCACTTGTTTGACAAGTAAGTTTTCATTTTCAAAGGGGGTGTGTGTCTTGTACACATCGGGATTTGAAGTATCGGTGTCTATAATCAAAATAGGGATGTTTTTGTCGTAAAAATAATTGATAAGGGCAAAGGTCAATTTACTTTTGCCTACGCCACCTTTACCACCGCCGATATAAAAAATTGGTTTCATTTTGTGTTTCCGATTCTCTTGTCTTGTTTTTTAGAGTTCATGGTCGGGTGTGTCTTTGCTTATAAAATCTGTGTCGTTTGTGTGAATGTTTTTGGGTTTTTCATTATGAGAAGTTTTGAGGCGTTCTTGAGTTTTTTCATTTGTTTTTTTCTTCAAATAGCTTTTGAACGTTGTAAATTTGATTACAATTCCGTTATCTACAAAAACTTTATGAATTTCTTCCAAAGAATATCCTTTTTCCATGGTTTCATGAATTTCCCTTGAAAAAAACTCTACTAAATCACGCAAATTTTGATGAGGATTTTTCTTAGGTAATTTCTTTAATGTGTTTTTGATATGGGTAATTTTTTCAGGGTTGATTATTTTTTCTTTAACCATGCGCCATGCTCCTAAAATTTTTTTCTTTGTATAATATCTGTAAAATTTGTTCAAGGGATTTTTGTAAAAATGATAATAATTGCTTAGTGTTGCTTGTGAAAAATCCTTGCAAATAAGAAAAAAATATATATTCTGAAATATCGTTTTGAAGAAAATTAAAGCAGGCGCTGACGGTACAGCTTGGCAAGCTGGTCATTGTACCACAGAGGGTAACAATAACAATGCTTGCCAAGGGTATAACCCTTTGGAAACCCTATTGCTCTGCGTAAACTTATCGCAATAAAGAAAGGAAGAGATGGAATCAGAAAAATATACGGAGGTGATACGAACTCGTATAACTTCGGAAGAAAAAAAGAATTTACAACTTCAAGCAGAGCTTGCAGGTTTGAGCGTTTCCGCAATGATTCGTAAGAAAATATCAGGAATCAAAATCACAGCCAAGGTTGAGGCTACCTTGATTAATGAAATACGCAGACAGGGAGGCTTACTCAAGAATAATTTTGAAACCATACGGCGAGCAAATTTTTCTGAAGCGGATAAAAAATACCTTCTTCAACGTCAAGAAGACCTTTTAGGGAATATGCAACAACTTGTTCAAAGCATAATGGGCGTTCAAAAATGATTCCCAAAAAGATAATACGAAAATCCGCAGGAGCATTGAAAACCAAAAGGGTAGCCGAGTTGATTGACTATATATTAGCTCCTGTGGATAAAAATCATGAAGAAAAGCTTCTGCATTTCGGGGCACGGGGCTTTGTTTTTGAAGAACAAGCCTTGCAAAGGCAAGAAATGCTTTCGCTTGTGAGTTCTCACAGCCGATCACCAAATCCTGTCATGCATTATCTTTTTTCATGGAAAGAAAATGAACAACCAAGCAAAGAGCAAATGGAAGATTTACTGGATATTTTTATTGAAGAAACGGGGCTTTCCAATAATCAAATAGTTTGGGGTGCTCACCAAAATACAAAAAATATCCATATTCATCTTGCGGTTAATAAAATCGACTTGGACACAGAAAAAATAACGCGCATCAATAACAATCTGGACATTGAGGTTTTGCACAAGGTTGTTGCTCGAGCAGAGCACAAACAAGGATGGGAAAGTACACCAAACAGCAGATATTTTTGTGATGAACAAGGAAATATTTTACGAACTCGATTACAAAAAAATGGCGAAAAGCTAAAACAAAATGTCAAGGATTTTGAGATAAGCACAGGGGAAAAATCACTCACTAAAAAGCTTCAAGAAGACGTGTCTTTGTTGATGAAAAGTGCGCAGTCGTGGATAGAAGTGCATGAACATTTAGATGCCTTAGGTGTGGGTTTTATAAAAAAGGGGAGTGGTGCTGTCTTCAAAATCAATGAAAATTTTGTGAAAGCATCGTCGGTTTCTCGTGAATTTTCTTTGAAAAAAATGGAAAAGCGTTTTGGGCGCTTTGTAGAAAAAGCTCAGACACATCCCCCTCTCATTGTGAACAAAGCTGAGGAAAAAATGGATGATTTTCTTGAACATAAACAAAAAAAGATAGGAGAAAAAAATGAAAAGCACAAACGAAACGGAAAGCAAGTCAGAACATATCAACAGCAAAGTTTTAACAGCTTTGGGATTTTATCCACAGGTCGCCTGTTCAGAATGTCCTCATGCCCTCTGGTACATAGAAAGCAAGGGGGATTATACCGACACCGCCGACAGAACAAAGGCAGAAAGCAAAATAGAAGATGGGAAATTGAAGGTCTTTTGCCAAATTTTCGACGAGCACTTGGAAAGATTGATAATTTTCTGCGATGGCGTGGCGCCTGGGCAATCAGCAGAATAAACTTAAAGCTTTGGTTGAAGTTTCAGCAAACAAAGCTGAGGCTGTATCAGCAAAAAGTGGTTCGACGGCTACAAAAGAAAAATGGTCTTATCGCTTCGTCTAACTCCACATTATCCTCGCCATCTTTGAAGTTTGCAGAATGGCTGAAAATGAATGATTTTTCCAAGCAGTTGGACGAATGGCGATACGAAAGGAATAAAAACTATATAACCAATGAGCATACAAAAGATATTCTTGAGGTAAAAAAGCACGAATTACTTGATGAAAAATTGTCGGATTTGGTGTGTGCTGGTTGGAGTAAAATCTCTCTTTATGGCAATGATTTTTTCAAAATGCTTGCTGTGAAGTTGTCTTTCAAGCACAAATTGGAAATAACCAATCCCGAACTGCAAGAAATGATTGCTCAAGAAAAAGACGTTACAAGGATAGCAGATATGGATGAAGTCAAGGCTTTTCGGCTCTATCACGAGGCCGTGCAGGCCGACAGATACAGGGTGACTTGCATGAAAATCAAGGAGGATGGGACGAAATTGGCCTTTATTTTGGACAAGCAGTATCAAGTGAATGGATTTACCCCCGAGCAATTGGAAGAAAGGCTAAAGGAAATGCTCAAAATCCAGTCCAAGGGGAATAATATCTATTTAACGCCCATATCTGATAAAAAACATCACATCCTTGTTGATGATATGGACAGTAATAAGGTCAGCGAATTTTTGGCCGATGGCTATTCACCTGCGGCCCTTATCGAAAGTAGCCCCAATAATTACCAAGCCATCATAAGCATACCCAAGTTGGGCACGGCCTATGATAGAGTTGTTGGCAATAAGGTAGCGGAGCGACTCAATAAAAAGTATGGAGATGAAAAGCTGAGCGGTTGTATTCACCCCCACCGAGTTCCGAGTTTTGAAAACCTAAAAGCAAAACATAGGAAAGAGAACGGCACATACCCAAAGGTTCAGCTTTTAAAATCAGAGCAAGTAGAATGTTCCAAAACCTTTCGTCTTTCTCAGCAAATCAAAGATGAGCATGTGGTATCTGAAAAACGACGTCTGGCTAAGCCTAAAGAGTTTACGGGCGATACTAAACAATCTTCGCCTGTCAGTTCCAACACAGCTTATTTTCACCACTTAGACAATATCAAACAACACCTTGATGTACAGGATAAATCAAGGGTGGACGCAATGATTGCTTTGCGGATGCGTGCCACAGGCCATAGCCAAGGCAGTATTGAGCAGACTATTTTGGAGTGTGCCCCAACGTGGCGTAGCCAAAACGAAAGAAAGAACTGGAACGACTACGCCAAAAGAACGGCCAACTACGCCTTCTCTTTCGCAGGTGATAGGGACTTAGAACGCAATCAAAAGTATATCGAGCATTGGCAAAAGGTTGAGGGGGGTGCGGAGAAGAGCAGAAAAAGGATGAAATGATGTATATTTGAGCACATATTCAATTGAATTACAGCAGGTTGCATGCATTGACTTATTAAAAATTATAATTATTTAAAATACAAGGATGTTTAGTGAAAGGAGATAGCAAAAGAGCTAATTTCTAAAGTGTTATGTTGGGTGTATTTCTATGTAAAATAAATAGTAAATAAGAGAAATAGGAGTCAATATGATATTTTTAAATGGCCTCAGTGAGAGAGGGGGACGTGCTCGTAAAGCTCGAAGAGGAGATGTTATTGGAGTTAGCAGAACGTTATATGACCATTATGGAATATATGTTGATGATGAGACTATTATTCATTTTACTAGCACAGAGTCTGACATTTCCTTTAATAACAAAATTCAAGAAACCACTTTCAAAAAATTTTTAAAGGGAGAAAGTAGATTTGTTATTCTTGATTTCCCTCAAAACTATGGAAAGCCTCAAACAATAACCGGTATATTACCTGGTGTGGGGTGTGCATGCTCTTTATTTAGCAATTTTAGCAATAAATTCAAAGAAGTAAATTATAAATGTTATACTCCGGAAGAAACAATATTAAGGGCAAAATCTAAATTAGGTGAAAAAAATTATTCACTGGTCTTTAATAATTGTGAGCACTTTGTCGTCTGGTGTAAAACAGGAATTAGCGAGTCACACCAAGTAAATACAGTTATAAATACTTTTGTAGACAGAATTATTATACAAAGCCTAAAGTGTTTTTAACGGTTAGGAAACACTTTTACTTTCAAATAATTTTAAATAGGTATTGAATTATTGAAATTAAAAACTTCTTATCAAGGTAAAACTTGATAAGAAGTTTTTCTTTTTGTTTAATAAACACGATAATACTCTATAATTTACTTTGCTTTAAAATATAGAATGATATATATTTTATAGAGCAACTTGTTTGTGATTTTGATAAAAAACAAAAAACATATCAGTATTTACTTCGGCACGTTGCGCAACCGCACAAACCATACTTAATGCGGTCATAACATTGGGATCTTGCTCCCCTCGTTCCACCTTCTGGATATTACGAATGCTATAGCTTGTAAATTCGCTCACTTTTTGTTGGGTGACCTTATGCATAACCCTAAATTCTCGAAAAAGGAGGCCAAAAAGACTTTTTGTAGTGGATAAATCCTTGTTTTCGAGTTTTAGACGTGCATTTTCAAGAAACATCTTTTCAAGCTCGTGGGAAAGGTTCGTATGACTGCTTGGGGCAAGCAAATTTTGTGAGATGGCGAGTTCTTTGAAAAAATCCACAACGTCTAAATCAAGGCTGTACACAAGCCTCATTGCAGAAGCAATGCTTGGTACAACGCTCCCTTTTTCAATATTGCTGAGTAAAGACGGATAGGTGCCTGCTTGTATGGCTAACCTACCGGATGCGATGCCTTTTTGTTTTCTTGCGTTTGCAAGCGCAAAACCAAATGGGGAGGCATTTTCTGGGTTATGATTTTGGTCAAAATTATCATTCATAAATTTAAATATGAAATAATAAT
>CAYJHY010000021.1:0-17090 GCA_964369875.1 uncultured Mailhella sp. | reverse complement strand
TCGTGCTATCGAACTTCTTGCGGATTCTTCCAGTGAAAATGATGTTCCTTATTTCTTAAATCTTCTTGATCCTGAGCAAAATGCTCATATTATATGCTCCGCTTTACGCTTTTTGGGCTTTGCTCAGCGCCATGTTGATGCGGCGCCGCAAATGCTTTCTTATTTGACACACGAAGATGAGAGTGTGCGTGAGGTTGCGCTGGAAGCGTGTTTGGCATTGGATGATGAACAAACACTGCTCAGTATTGTGTCTTATATAGATAACGAAAACGAATTGTTGCGTAAAATTGCTGCCCACACTATGGGTCGCCTTAATGCAGAATATTTTATTGATGAACTGTCTAAAGCTTCAACCGATGAATCCAAAGAAGTGAGAAGAACTGCCTTGCAATCCATTGGTTATGGTTTGGAAGATTGGGAAATTAAGTTGCCTATTCTTCTTGGTGCCGTAAACGATGAATGCAGAGAAATTCGTCTCAGTGTCGTGGAAATGCTTGGGGAGAATGTTAACGAACTTACTATTCCGGAAATTATTAATGCCTTAAAAGATACGGATGACTGGGTGAAAATTCGTGCCATGAATGCATTGTCTATGGCGGGAGTCACTGAGGCTGTGGCAGATATTATAGAGGTGGTTAAAGACGAAAGCGTCCTTGTTCGTCTCGAAGCTATCAATAGTTTAGGAATGTTAGGTGGAGATACGGCTTTTCAGACTTTACTTGGTCTTGTATCTGATGAAGATCCGGAAGTTCAAAACGCTGCTCAAGTAGCCATGGAAAACATGACACGCGGTGAAGGAGCGGAAAATGAGTAATTATAGAAAAGATTTTGACGAACAGCACGGGAGAACCCGTTATTTTGGCTCAAAGGACGAACAAGAGAAACCTCGTTCAAGTGCTTTTTCAAACTCTCCTTTGCAAGGCCAAAGTGTTGCAGATAGAAAGTCTGTGGCGGGAACTGTGCCCACAAGTCATGCAGAATCTCAAAGTAGGTTACGGGCGAACAGTCCTTTTGGCCAAGACAAAACGGCTGAACGCTCCAGTATATTCCAACGAGATCCTAAAACTTTACAAACTCCTTCCGTAAAAGCAAATACGGACATGCTCAGCTTGAAAGAGAGGCTTGAAGCGTTAAAGCAGGCTCAAAATGAAAAAAAGTCAGTGACGCCACCTTCTCCTTTTGCGGGGCAAGCCGGCAAAACCACACCTACAAGCCCACTTTTTGCACAGCGTCAAGGCCTTGCTTCTCAAAATCAAACGGCACCCTTATCTTCTTTGTCGCAAGCACAAACGAATGCCCCGCGCGCAAGAGCGGGACAAGGTTCACTTTCGGATCAAAATCAAAGGCCACCTCTTGCCACGACTGCACAAGCACAAAGCGCACGTCCTTTTTCCAGAGATGGGCAAAATACAGCGCACTTTATGGCGCAAACAAGCCCGCGTGCGGGGCAAACAGATCCAAGAGGCCTTAATCGTTCTCCTCTTACCTCTACCTATAGAGCGAAGCCAAGCGCGTCACCCTTTGGATTAAAGCCACCGGTTTCGGCGCAAGCTCCGGATGCTTTAGGTGGTGGAACCGTTCAAATTTCTCAAGACGAATTTGCACAATTGCGTGAATTTCTTTATCAGCAGACCGGCATTTATGTAGGTGACAACAGAAAATACTTAGTAGAAAACAGACTTTCCAGTCGTTTACGGGCACTCAATTTACGTAATTTTGCTGAATATAACAACTACTTGCGCTTTGACGTGAATCGTACGCAAGAACTGAACAGTTTTTATGAAAACATGACTACCAATGAAACAAGTTTCTTTAGAAATATGGCACAGCTTAAAGTTTTTGAAGAAAAAGTTTTGAGTAAAGTTATTGCCGAGCAACGCCAAAAAGGACAAAAGAAACTCCATATATGGTCAGCCGGTTGTTCCAGTGGTGAAGAGCCGTATACCATCGCCATTATTATAATGGAGCTCTTAAAGGGTGAAATCAGCTCTTGGAATATTAGAATTACTGCAAATGATCTTTCTTTGGCAATGATTGACTTAGCAAAAAAAGGTCTTTACAGTGAATATTCTTTGAGGACTACACCGCCCGAATTGGTGCAAAAATATTTCCAAAAACAGCAAAGTGCCTATAAAGTATTACCGCAGGTTCAAAAGCTGGTGAATTTCGGCCAAATAAACTTGGCTAGCGGTCCACAGCTGAAAGCCTTGGAATCTTCTCATATTATCTTTTGTCGAAATGTTATAATTTATTTTGATGACCAGATGAAAAAACATGTTATTTCAAGTTTTTATGATAATTTGTTGCCCGGGGGGTATTTGCTCATCGGCCACTCTGAATCCTTGCACAATATTAGTAGGGCCTTTATACCCGAGCACTATCCTGAGGCGATTATTTATAAAAAAGCCACGTAATTTCAAATGATTGGAATGCTTATGGCGGTGTTATAAATTATAATGTAAAGAAATTTTGTTTTTTTTCTCTAAAGCCTTAAGAAATTTGCAATATCTGCCGATTATTCATTTAGGCTGGGAGATAAAAACAAGATGAGTAAACAAACTATATCTTAGCGGGAATCATATATGAGTAAGAAAACAATACTTATCGTTGACGATTCGAAGACAATCCGAAATCTCTTGGCGTTTATTATGCAGTCTGAGGGCATCCCTGTCGTAACAGCAGAAAACGGAATTGATGGCCTTGAAAAGCTTTATTCTATTCAAGATATTGCGCTGATTATGACGGATATCAATATGCCCAGAATGGACGGTTATACTTTTATCAGTAATGTGCGTGCCCAAGAGGCTTATCGGGATATTCCAATTATCATTTTATCTACGGAATCTTCTGAAAGTGATGTGAAAAAAGGCATAAATCTTGGAGCGAATTTGTATATTGTTAAACCGGCTCAACCTGAGAGAATGGTACGTAACATTCAAATGTTACTAGGACAAACTCACTCATAGAAGGCCTCTGTCAAATCTAAGGTGGTAGTATGACACAAGATTTTTTAGAAATGGATCTCGTAACAGATTTTATCATTGAATCAAGAGAACATCTTGAAACAATTGAGCCTAATCTGTTAGAGCTTGAAAAAAGCCCTGAGAATCTTGTTTTATTGAACGACATTTTTAGGCCTATGCACTCATTAAAAGGCGCCTCAGGCTTTTTAGGTTTGACCAGAACCAATAAATTGGCGCATAAGGCCGAAAATATTCTTGATGAACTGCGTAAGGGTGCGATGGTGGTAACACCGGCCATTATGGATCTTATTCTAAGCGCAACCGACGCCTTTAACCAAATGCTAAACAATCTTGAGTCAACAGGCCAAGAAGGTGATGTTCCCATTGATCATATCATCGAACAGATGGATGAACTTATGGCGACGGGTACATTATCCGGTGATGTGGCTGCTGCCCCTGTTCAAACAGAAGCTCCTGCTGAAGTTGTAGCAGAGGTTCAAGCTGACGTTCAGGCAGAGGCTTTTGCTGACGCTCCTGTTGAAGTGTTTGAAGATACACCTCAAGAAGAATTTGCGCCTGAGGAAGTTGCTTACGATGAAGCGTATGTCGATGATGCAGATTCTTATGAAGAGCCTCAAGAACAAGATGAAATGCATGCTGAACATGTAGAGAGTGGCGAAACAGGTGAAAATGTGGCCGATGGCTTCATGGCTTTGTCCACACCTGAATGGCTCGATAGTTTGCCACGTTTGCCTGTAAGGCAGTTGAGTGGGTTCAGTGAAAGCCATTTAAAAGACTTTGTTGACGAAGCGCTTGAGCATACTGAGCAAATGGTCATAGACTTATCTAAACTTGAGCATGACCCAACTGAACAAAATAGCATTAATGAATTATTCCGCAGTGCACATAACCTTAAAGGTAATAGCGGAATTATCCAATATTTAGAATTAAATGTGCTTACCCATGAGCTTGAAACGTTATTGAACAGGGTAAGACAAAATGATCTAAAACTTGACAATAGCTACATTGATTTGCTTTATGTCGCTGTGGATACCTTGGAATTTTTAATTAAACAAGTAATTCCTTCAGATAATATTGCTAATCCTTGTGAAATTATTGAGATTTTGAAAAAATTACAAATAGCCATTGCTGACGGTGGTGCCGAACTTCCCGATGCGCTCAATGTTGCAAGGGCTGAGGCCGCTCAAAGAGCTGCGGCCAACGAAGAAAAAAGTTCTGCTCCTGTCGCTCCCGTAGTGTCAGAAGCAGAAGAAAAAACCCCAAAAGTGGCTGCCATCAAGGGTAGTGGCGATAATGAACACGATGACGATATCGATATGTTCCAACAAACCGTCCAACAGCAACATGTGGTTATGAGGGAAGCTTTAAAAGAACTTGAGAAAGATGCCGAACAGGTTAATTTCCAAGACGCTGTTTTCCGTTCTTTGACTGCAGTCCAGAACTCTGCGCAATTTATGGGATTTGAGGAACTTTTTGAGTATGCTCACCGTACTTCAAATATTATAGATCAAGCCAGAGGATCTAACACCATTGAGTTTGAATGTCTTCTCCCTCTTTTAGACCAAGAGATTGATATTATAATTGAAATGGCAGAAACTTGCATTGAAGAAACTTTGGCGGGCCTTTGTTTGACAGGTGAACCCGAAGCGGAAGAGTCTGCGCCGGCTCCGGTTCAAGCTCCCGCACCTGTTGCTCCTGCTCAAGCTGTTGCAGCAGCACCGACTCCCGTCGCTACAGCTGCTCCTGTTGCACCGACGCCTGCACCAAAGCCTGTTGCGCCTGCACCGGCTCCAACACCGGCTCCGGCACAGTCTTCTGCTCCGGCTCCTGCACCTGCTCCGAAACCTGCGGCTGCTCCGGCTCCGACTTCTGCGCCCGCTCCTGCGTCAGCGGCTCAAGCAGGTAAAAAGACAGACAATAAGAGCAACGCAAGTATTAGGGTTGATTATGAAAAACTAGATCACTTGATGAACCTTATCGGCGAACTTTTGATTAACCGTAACCGTTATGCCATGATAGCCAAGACTTTAGAGTCCGGGGCAACTACACATGATATTCCGGTTATTGCGCAAGACTTAGCGGAAACAACCTATGCTATGGCAAGGGTTTCCGATGATTTGCAAGATACCTTAATGAAAATTCGTATGCTTCCCGTATCTTCCGTGTTTTCACGTTTCCCTCGCTTGGTGCGTGATATTTCTCGTAAGATAAATAAGGACATCGAGCTTATTATCGAAGGTGAAGAGACTGAACTTGATAAAAGCATTGTTGAGGCGATTAACGATCCTCTTATGCACCTTATCAGAAATAGCCTTGACCACGGTATCGAATCTCCTGAGGAGCGTATTGCCGCCGATAAAAAAGCAAAAGGAACCATTACCTTACGCGCTTATCACAAAGGTAACTCTGTTGTTATCGAAATTGAAGACGACGGTAAAGGTATTAATCCCGATAAGATGCGTGCAACAGGGATAGAGAAAAAGATTATCAGCGAAGAAGAAGCGCGTAGTATGAGCGACCAAGAAGCCATTGAGCTTATTTTTGCTCCCGGTTTCTCTTCTGCGGAAGTAATCACCGATATTTCAGGCCGTGGGGTTGGCATGGACGTTGTACGTACCAATATCAAAAACCTCAAGGGTAATATCGGTATTAATACGGAAACAGGCAAGGGAACTCGTATTACCTTGTCATTGCCGCTCACCTTGGCGATTATTGAAGCCTTGATGATTAAGATGGATTCACAAATGTATGCAATTCCTCTTGATGCGGTTGCTACTACTACCAAGCTTGAAGACGAAACCCTTACAAGCATTAATGGCAGAAAAGCGGTTACTTTACGCGGTGAAGTTCTCGGTCTTGTGGATCTTGGTGAGTTGCTTAATCTTCCATGCACCTTGGATGAAAAAGACACCTTGTCCATCGTTATCTTGCAAGATAATGACAGACGTATCGGTCTTGTGGTGGATCAACTCCTCGACAGGCAAGAAATCGTTATCAAACCTTTGGGCGCCTACTTGAATAATGTTCAAGGGCTTGCAGGGGCAAGTATTATGGGTGACGGTAGTATTGTTCTTATTCTCGATCCCCATGAAGTATACACCATGGCGACACCAAAACTTTAGAATTCTCTCTAAATACATTGCAGGGAGAAGGCTCGTTGTAAAACGTACGCCTTCTCCCTTTTTTTGCTTGCCGACTGGTTTAATCTATGCTATGAAAGAAGTGCTTTATAATTAACTGTAAGGAGCGTTTATGCCTAAACTTCGTTTAATTCTACCTTTATTGGTATTGCTATTGGCACCATTGACCGCAATGGCTGCGGGTGGTCACTCATTAACCCCTCCGAATGTACCTCTTCCCATCTATTGGATTATTCCATTTGTATGCATGCTGTTGTCCATTGCGATTATGCCTCTTGCTATTCCACATTTTTGGCATCACAACTATGGTAAAGTAGCTGTATTTTGGGCATTGGCCTTTCTCGTTCCCGCAACCTTTGTTTATGGTTTTGCAAACGTAAGCTTTTTTGCGGTTGAAACCATTGTTCTTGAATATCTTCCCTTTATTATTCTTTTGCTTGCTCTTTTTACTGCCGCAGGCGGTATCCGTTTAAAAGGCAGTCTTGTGGGAACTCCTATTGTGAACACAGCTCTCTTGGCATTCGGTACTCTTATCGCAAGCTGGGTTGGTACAACCGGTGCGGCGATGCTCCTTATCCGTCCTCTTCTTCGTGCTAACGCCCACAGAAAATTCCGTGTACACCAAATCGTGTTCTTTATCTTCTTGGTAGCAAACATCGGTGGTTCTTTGACACCTCTCGGTGACCCACCACTTTTCCTCGGCTTCTTGAAAGGTGTTTCCTTCTTCTGGACAACCACCAACCTCTTGAGCATGACCGTTATTATTTCTTCTATGTTGCTCGTAATCTACTTCCTTCTTGACACCATGCTTTTTGCAAAAGAAGGTAAGCCACAACCTGAAAACGTAGACACAGGCGAAAAATTCGGTTTGGAAGGAACCATTAACATTCTCTTTATCGGTGGTGTTATCGGTGCTGTTCTTATGAGTGGCTCTCTAAACCTCGGTACCGTTCCTTTCTATGGTTTTGAAGTAGCTATCCAAAATATTTTACGTGACGTTCTTCTTCTTTGCATCGTTGGTCTTTCTTTGAAGTTCACCAGCAAAGAATGTCGTGAACTTAACGGCTTCAACTGGGAACCTATCGCAGAAGTTGCAAAACTCTTTATCGGTATCTTCCTCAGCATGATTCCTGCTCTTATTATCTTGAAAGAAGGTAAAAGCGGGGAACTCGCAAGCCTTATCAGTCTTGTTAGCGATGCAGACGGAAACCCTGTAAACGCTGTTTACTTCTGGTTGACCGGTGCTCTTTCTGCCTTCCTTGATAACGCTCCTACCTACTTGGTATTCTTTAGTACCGCAGGTGGTGACGCAACAGCACTTATGGAAGGCGTACATACCTTGAAAGCTATTTCTGCCGGTGCCGTATTTATGGGCGCTATTACCTATATCGGTAACGCTCCTAACTTTATGGTTCGCTCCATCGCTGAAAACAGCGGTGTGAAAATGCCCAGCTTCTTCGGTTATATGCTTTGGTCTGTCGGCTTCCTTTGCCCCATCTTCTTACTCATGACCTACTTGTTCTTCTAAGAAGATAATTATAGTTTTTTTTCGAGAGGGGGAAACCACATTTTTGATGTCAAAAATGAGGTTTCCCCCTCTCGAGTTCTCCCCCTTCCTTAAAAACCATATTTTTATGTTATAGAACGCTTAGAGAAAAAGCTTTATAAAATAATAGTGTTTTACAAAAAATTGTGTCTTGCATAAACACTGACTGAGTTCAGATAGTCAATGAGCTTTTAAAAGCATGGAATCTTTTTTAAAGTAAACCTTACATAAGAACGTTGCAATGAGTAAAAAAACTATTTAATATTAAAGTTTTTTTTGGAAAGGGGGAGGGTTTGGGAGGGGGAAAAATGAACCAAAAAAATTAAAAAACCAAAAAAAAGCTTGCTTAAAATAAAAAAATTATATATTTTTACAAATTCCTAGTCACAATTTAACGTAACGGGACTTATGAAAACTAAAAATTGAGTAATCAGTTCAAGTAGATAGTATAAACGTAAAAAAAAGTCTTCCTTGCTCAAAAAAGTAAGGTTGAGCCTCTTTTTATGTTTTTTTGGCGTTTTAAAACACGCCTGTTGGCGAGAGTTTCTCCCCACGTAATACCTGTAAATGTACAGGCCAAGCAATTTTGAGGTAACGTAATGGGCCAGCTCACGAAGCAATTCGGCAAGATTAAGGTTTCCATCCCTATTCCCCACCTTCTTAACTTACAGGTGGATTCTTACAAACTATTTCTCCAAGAGGGACGTACGGAACGTTTGCCCGATGAGGGTTTAGAAGGCGTTTTTCGTTCGGTTTTCCCTATTGAGGACTTTAACCGCACCGCCAGTTTGGAGTATATGGGTTATGATATCAGCGAACCTAAATACGATCAAACTGAGTGTATTTCTAAGGGTTTAACCTATGAAGCACCCATAAGAATCAAGGTGCGTCTCGATGTTTATGATGTGGATGAAACCACTGAAACCAGAACATTCCGAGATGGTAAAGAGCAAGATATCTACTTTGGTACTTTGCCTCTTATGACCGAAAAGGGTACGTTTATTATCAATGGTACAGAGCGTGTAATTGTTAACCAATTGCAACGTTCCCCGGGTATTATTTTTGAGCATGACAGTGGTAAGACGCATACATCACACAAGGTTCTTTATTCTTGCCGTGTGATTCCTATGCGTGGTTCTTGGCTTGATTTTGACTTTGACCATAAAGATATTCTTTATGTACGTATTGACCGTCGTCGTAAAATGCCTGCAACCGTGCTTCTTAAAGCTATGGGGATGTCAAAAACCGAGATTTTGGATACCTTCTATAAAAAAGAATTTTATAAGCTCGATGGTGAAAAAGTTCTTTGGAAAATCCAAAAAGAAATGTACCGCAAAGAAGCTTGTTATGCTGACGTTCTCGACGCTGACGGCAATGTTGTTATCAAAAAAGGCAAAACCTTCACACAACGTGATTGGCGTACCCTTTGCGACAGCGACCGCGAATATTTGGAAGTAGCGCCCGAAGCTGTTCTTGGGCTTTTCCTTGCTTCCGATATCGTTAATGAAAACACAGGTGAAATTTTTGCCGAAGCAGGGGATGAAGTTAATTCCGCCCTTCTCGCTAACTGCGTAGAAGCCGGCATCAGCGAACTTCCTATTTTACATACCAAAGGTTCCGATACCTCTTCTTCTATCCGCGATACCCTTGTTCTCGATAAAACCGTAGGCATGGAAAAAGCACAAGAAGAAATTTATCGTCGTTTGCGCCCAAGCTCTCCTCCTACTCCTGAAATTGCCGCAACCTTCTTTGATAACCTTTTCCGTAATGTGGATTACTACGATCTTTCTTCTGTCGGTCGTTATAAGCTTAATCAACGTCTCGGTCTTAACGAAGAAACTTCTCTTCGTGTCTTGACCGATCACGATATTTTGACCGCTATTAAAGTTCTTGTCACCATGAAAGACAACCACTCCGCAGCGGACGATATCGACCACCTCGGTAACCGTCGTGTTCGCCTTGTGGGTGAGCTTGTGGAAAACCAATACCGCATTGGTTTGGTTCGTATGGAAAGAGCGATTAAAGAGCGTATGAGCATCCAAGAAGTGGGCGCTCTTATGCCTCACGACCTTATCAATCCAAAGCCTGTGGCTGCGGTATTGAAAGAGTTCTTTGGCACCAGCCAGCTTTCCCAGTTCATGGACCAAACAAACGCCTTGTCAGAAGTAACACATAAACGTCGTCTTTCAGCCCTCGGACCCGGTGGTTTGACTCGTGAAAGAGCGGGCTTTGAAGTTCGTGACGTTCATACTTCGCACTATGGCCGTATTTGTCCTATTGAAACTCCTGAGGGTCCGAACATTGGTTTGATCGTTTCTTTGACAACCTATGCCAAAGTTAACGAATTCGGCTTTATCGAAACTCCTTACAGAGTGGTGGAAAACGGTAGAATCACCGACAAAATCATTCACATTGACGCTACTCGCGAGCTTAACCAAATTATTGTTCAAGCCAACGCCGATACCGACGAAAGCGGAACTTTGACAGGTGAGTATGTAACAGCTCGTTCTACGGGTGGTGACGTTCTCATGGTAGAAAAAGAGGAAGTAACCTTACAGGATATTTCCCCAAGCCAAATGGTTTCCATTTCCGCAGCGCTTATTCCTTTCCTTGAGCATGACGACGCGAACCGTGCGCTCATGGGTTCAAACATGCAACGCCAAGCCGTGCCTCTTCTTCGTGCCGAACGTCCTTTAGTGGGAACAGGTATGGAAATCGACGTTGCGCGTGACTCAGGTGCTTGTTTGGTTGCCGAAGGTAATGGCGTGGTGCGTTACGCCGATGCCGAACGTGTTATTATCGCTTATGAAGATCTTTATATTAACGATCAAGGCGGTATTAAGACTTACAACTTGTTAAAATACCATAAATCAAACCAAAACTCTTGCTTTGGTCAAAAACCATCTTGCGTGCCCGGACAAATCGTTAAAAAAGGCGATATCTTGGCGGACGGTCCCGGTATCGATAAGGGTGAACTCGCCCTCGGTAAAAACCTCACCGTTGCTTTTATGCCTTGGTGTGGATTCAACTACGAGGACTCCGTACTTATTTCCGAAAAAATGGTAAAAGAAGACACCTATACTTCAGTTCACATTGAAGAATTTGAAGTGGTTGCTCGTGATACAAAGCTCGGACCGGAAGAAATCACCCGTGATATACCAAACGTCAGTGAAGATATGCTCCGCAACCTTGACGCAAGCGGTGTTATCCGTATCGGTGCTCCAGTAAAGCCCGATGATATCTTGGTCGGTAAAATTACACCCAAAGGGGAAACTCAGCTTACCCCCGAAGAAAAATTGCTTCGTGCAATCTTCGGTGATAAGGCAAGGGATGTAAAAAATACTTCCTTGAAAGTTCCTCCGGGCATCGAAGGTACCATCATTGATGTGAAGCTCTTCAACCGTCGCTCAGGTGAAAAAGACGAAAGAACTCGTCTTATTGAAGAATATGAAATCGCTAAACTCGATCGCAAAGAAGGCGATCATGTGCGCGCCCTTACCCAACGTACTCGTGAACGTATGCGTTCACTTTGCGAGGGACAAACTTTGGCTGTTGAACTTGCAGGCAAGCGCAAGGGCGAAGTTTTGGCTGAAATCGGTTCTTCTCTCACTTGGGAAGTTATGGAAGAGTTGCCAATCAAGAAATTGGTAGCGGCCTTCAAAGATCAAGTTGTCAACGATGAAGTTGCGCAAATGCTTGATGCTTATGACAAACAAATTGATATTGTCAAAAGACTTTATGACGCCAAACGTGACAAAGCTACCGAAGGCGACGATTTGCCTCCCGGTGTTATCAAAATGGCAAAAGTCTACATTGCGGTTAAGCGTAAGCTTTCCGTAGGTGACAAAATGGCGGGTCGCCACGGTAACAAGGGTGTTGTTTCTTGTATCCTTCCCGAAGAAGACATGCCATTCTTTGCAGACGGTCGTCCCGTAGACATCGTTCTTAACCCACTTGGTGTTCCTTCACGTATGAACATCGGGCAGATTTTGGAAACCCACCTTGGTTGGGCTGCCAAAGAACTCGGTATTCAACTTGCGGACATGATTGACAGCGGTAAAGCTCTCGATACCGTTCGTGCCGAAGTAAAAGATATCTTCTCCACCGAAATGGAAGATATGGATATCAACGCCTTGGTTGACGGCATGGATGACGCAACTTTCCGTAAAGCTGTCAAAGAACTTCGCAAAGGTATTGTCACCAAAACTCCTGTATTTGACGGAGCTCATGAAGAGTCCATTTGGTCATGGCTTGAAAGAGCAGGCTTGCCAAACGACGGTAAAAGCCTCCTTTATGATGGCCGTACAGGTGATCCGTTCTCCAACCGTGTTACAACAGGTGTTATGTACTACCTCAAGTTGCACCACTTGGTTGATGAAAAAATCCACGCTCGTTCAACAGGACCTTACTCTCTTGTTACCCAGCAACCACTCGGCGGTAAAGCGCAATTCGGTGGTCAGCGTCTTGGGGAGATGGAAGTATGGGCACTTGAAGCTTATGGCGCTTCTTACCTCTTGCAAGAATTCCTCACCGTCAAATCGGACGACGTGGCAGGACGTGTCAAGATGTACGAAAAAATCGTCAAAGGTGACAACTTCCTTGAAGCGGGCTTGCCTGAATCCTTCAACGTTTTGGTAAAAGAGCTTATGAGTCTTGGCCTCAACGTGAACTTGCATCAAGAAGACGGCAAAAAACGCCCCAAACGCAACAGCTTTGTAGTTCCTGCCATTGAAGCGGAAGACGAATAAGCATCGGTGTTTGGAAAAAGGCATAATCACTGTTTAGTGTAAATATATACGGCCAAAACGGCCGCAAGGTGGATTTCCACCCTTAACCCTTGACAAAGGGAGATTATAATGAGTTTGGACGATTTGTTCTCCGTGCGTAGCAGCGCAAATACCGGTGTAACTAATATTCGTAACCTAAAAGCTATACAAATCACCATTGCCAGCCCCGAAAATATTCGTGAATGGTCCTTTGGTGAAGTTAAAAAGCCTGAAACCATTAACTATCGTACTTTCAAACCCGAAAGAGACGGACTTTTCTGTGCCAAAATTTTCGGACCTGTAAAAGACTATGAATGTAACTGCGGTAAATACAAACGTATGAAGCACCGCGGTATCGTGTGTGAAAAGTGCGGTGTTGAAGTTATCGCATCTAAGGTGCGTCGTGAGCGTATGGGGCATATTGAACTTGCCGCTCCCGTTGCCCATATCTGGTTTTTGAAAACCTTGCCTTCCAAAATTGGTATGCTTCTTGACATGACCATGAATGATCTTGAAAAAGTTCTTTACTTTGACAGCTTTATCGTTCTTGATCCGGGCAGCACCAATCTTGAGAAAATGCAAGTTATCTCAGAAGATTACTACTATCAAATCATTGAACGTTTTGGTGAAGAAGCCCTTCGCGTCGGCATGGGCGCCGAAGCGGTGCGTGAACTTTTGGAAGAAATCAACTTGGAAACCTTGCGTTCTGAGCTTCGTGAAGAATCTCAAACCACCAAGAGCCAAACCAAGAAGAAAAAGCTCACAAAACGCTTGAAAGTTGTGGAAGCCTTTATGGAATCTGACAACAAGCCCGAGTGGATGATTATGGAAGTTATTCCTGTTATTCCACCAGATCTTCGCCCCCTCGTACCCCTCGATGGCGGACGTTTTGCAACTTCTGACCTCAACGACTTGTATCGCCGTGTTATCAACCGTAACAACCGTTTGAAACGTTTGAAAGAACTTGGCGCACCCGATATTATTATCCGTAACGAAAAACGTATGTTGCAAGAAGCGGTTGACGCCCTTTTTGACAACGGACGTCGTGGCCGTGCCATCACAGGTACCAACGGCCGTGCCTTGAAATCCCTTTCCGATATGATTAAGGGTAAACAAGGTCGTTTCCGTCAAAACCTTCTCGGTAAACGTGTTGACTACTCAGGTCGTTCCGTTATCGTTGTAGGCCCGAATCTTAAATTGCACCAATGTGGTTTGCCGAAGAAAATGGCTCTCGAGCTCTTCAAGCCCTTTATTTATTCCGAGCTTGAAAAAAGAGGCCATGCTTCCACCATTAAGAGTGCCAAAAAGATGGTGGAAAGAGAAGAGCTTGTTGTATGGGATATCCTTTCCGAAGTGGTAAGAGAATACCCCATATTGCTTAACCGTGCTCCGACCCTTCACCGTTTGGGCATTCAGGCTTTCGAACCGCTTTTGGTCGAAGGTAAAGCTATTCAGCTTCACCCACTTGTTTGTACCGCCTATAACGCCGACTTTGACGGTGACCAAATGGCCGTGCACGTTCCTCTTTCTGTGGAAGCACAAATTGAGTGTCGTGTACTTATGATGAGTACCAACAACATTCTTTCACCGGCTAACGGTAACCCCGTTATTATTCCTTCTCAGGATATTGTTCTCGGTCTTTACTACATGACTGTGGAACGCTCCTTTGAAAAGGGTGAAGGTATGGTATTCTGCGCCCCTTGGGAAGTTGAAGCCGCTTATGATGCGGGTAGAGTCAACTTGCACGCAGGCATCAGAGTTCGTATGGACGGCGAAATTGTCCACACTACCGTCGGTCGTATCTTGGTATGGGAACGTTTACCGCATAGCTTGCCCTTTAGCGAAGTAAACACCATTCTCACCAAGAAAACCATCGGTCGTTTGGTAAGTATTTGTTACGAAATCTCAGGCATCAAAGCGACTGTTATTCTTTGTGACCGCTTAAAAGCCATTGGTTATGAATTCGCTACTCGTGCCGGTGTTACCATCGGTGTGAAAGACATGATTATTCCTTCCAAAAAGAAGAGCATCATCGAAAAATCACAAAACGAAGTAGACGACATTACACAACAATATCGTGACGGTATTATTACCAGAACAGAAAAATATAACAAAGTTATCGACGTTTGGACCAACACCACCGATATGGTTTCCAAAGAAATGATGAGAGAAATCTCCATTGACGTGGCAACCAATGATAAAGGTGAAACCAAAGAAGATATCAGCTTTAACCCAATCTTTATGATGTCAAACTCAGGTGCGAGAGGTAACGCCGACCAGATGCGTCAGCTTGCCGGTATGCGTGGTCTTATGGCCAAACCTTCAGGTGACATCTTGGAAACTCCGATTACCTCTTCTTTCCGTGAAGGTTTGACAGTACTTCAGTACTTCAACTCCACCCACGGTGCTCGTAAAGGTCTTGCGGATACCGCGCTTAAAACCGCGAACTCAGGGTATCTTACCCGTCGTTTGGTTGACGTTGTTCAGGACGTTATCGTTTCTATGGACGATTGCGGAACTGTTGACGGTATCGAAATGTCCGCTCTTATGGACGGTACAGAAGTAAAGCTCGCCTTGAAAGATCGTGTTCTTGGCAGATCCTTGCTTTATCCTGTTTACGATCCTTTGACTCGTGAAGAACTTTTCCCCGAAAGCACCCTTATCAACGAACAAGTTGGTAATGAGCTTGAAAGAGCCGGAATTTCTTCTGTTTCTATCCGCTCTGCACTTACTTGTAAGGCTGAACGCGGTATTTGTGCCAGATGTTATGGTCGTGACCTTGCCCGTGGACACCTTGTCAACGTCGGTGAAACCGTCGGTACCATTGCCGCACAATCCATTGGTGAGCCGGGAACCCAGCTTACCATGCGTACCTTCCACATCGGTGGTACCGCATCTCGTAAAGTTGAGCAATCAAGCTACGATGCACAGCACACAGGACGCATTATTCTTTCTCGTATCCGTTCTGTTGTCAATAAAGAAGGTCAAACTTTGGTGCTCGGTAAGAGTGGTCAAGTATCTATCGTGGACGATCAAGGCCGCGAAAGAGAAAAATACACCTTGCCAAACGGTGCGCGTCTTTTTGTTGCCGATCAACAAGAAGTTGCAAAAGGCACACGCCTTGCCGAATGGGAACCATCCGTTGAACCATACGTTTCTGAGGTTGAAGGTGTTATCCGCTTTACAGATATTATTGAAGGTAAAACCGTTCAAGAAAAAATGGACGAAGCCACACACCAAACTTCACAAACCATTATCGACTACCGTACCACAAACTTCCGTCCGTCTATTTCTATGACTGACGAAAACGGTATCATCAAAACCCGTCCGGGTGCACAAGGTTCATCTATGATGATCCCTGCAACCTACACCATGCCTGTAGGCGCCATCTTGATGGTGAAAGAAGGTCAACAAATCGCTGCCGGTGATATTATCGCTCGTAAGCCTCGTGAATCTTCCAAAACCAAGGACATCGTTGGTGGTCTTCCACGTGTTGCCGAGCTCTTTGAGGTACGTAAACCCAAAGACATGGCGGTGGTTTCTGAAATTGCCGGTTCCGTGGAATACGTGGGTGAATCCAAAGGTAAAAGAAAGCTTATTGTTACCCCTGATACAGGTGAAGCAAAAGAATATCTTGTACCAAAAGGTAAACACATCATCGTTACCGACGGTGACTTTGTTGATGCAGGTGATTTGCTTACCGAAGGTCATCCTGAGCTTCACGATATTTTACGCACACGCGGCGAAAAATATCTTGCCAGATACCTCGTGGACGAAATCCAAGAAGTTTATCGCTTCCAAGGTGTTGCGATTGACGATAAGCATATTGAAGTTATTGTACGTCAAATGCTTAAGAAAGTACTTGTTCTCGATCCGGGCGAAACTACTTTCCTCGTAGGTGAACAAGTAGACAAGATTGAGTTCAAAGAAGAAAATAGAAAAGCTCTTGCGGAAGACCGTCAGCCTGCTGTGGCAGAACCTCTTGTTCTCGGTATTACTCAAGCCTCTCTTTCTTCTCTCTCTTGGGTTGCCGCGGCGTCTTTCCAAGAAACCACAAAGGTTCTTACGGAAGCGTCCCTTAAAGGCAAGCATGACCCCTTACGCGGTCTTAAAGAGAACGTTATTGTCGGTCGTCTTATCCCTGCGGGTACAGGCTATCGTGAATACGTTCACCAAGACATCGAAGTGCCGGATCAAAAAGAACGTCCTGAAAGATTCCTCGAGGAACTTGAAGAAAATCCCGTTCTTGTTCAGATTGATCCTGATTAATATATATGGTGGATTTGTTGGGAGGAGGAAAACCCCTTTTGTGTACAAAAGGGAGTTTTCCCCCTCCCAAACCCTCCCCCTTTCCCTAAAAAACTTTAATAAAAAAAGTCCTACACATTTCTGTGTAGGACTTTTTTTATGCTCTTAGTTACTAGGAGTCGAGCATTCTTTATGGCAATTTCTATTTATAGACTTTTTGGGAGGATTATAAAATAGTAAGAACTAATTCTTTAACTTTATTATAGGTTTTTACTAATTTAAATTTCCAATCTAAAATTCATGAAAAATATTAAAGTTTTTTTTGGAAAAGGGGAGGAGTATAGGGAGGGGAAATCACCAAATAAATTTTTAGAATTGATGATAGGCTTTAGAAACAATACTCCAT
>CAYJHY010000020.1:0-17101 GCA_964369875.1 uncultured Mailhella sp. | reverse complement strand
CGGATCACAAGTTGAGGGATCAAATATTACTGAGAGTCCCAAGTGATTACTTATAGTCTCTATAGGCGGTTGCCCCTCACCGGATCCTCTCAACGAGATAAGCTCAACTTCCGCATAAACTCCAATCTCAACGCGACCATCTTCGAGCGCTGACACTGAAACTCCCCGTATGCTGTCCGCTCCTTGATTTACACTCAAACGAAAGTCATACGCTGCCATTTCTTCTGCATTTGGTAAGCCGCCATTACCGGATTGTAAAAACTGCATCAAGTCACCAAAGGGTCCCCTTTGTGTAGCAGCATTTGCAATAAAGAGTGCAGCCATTTGGGCATCCCCTCGATTCTCTCCTTTTTGCAAAAGTGGTTCTAAAAACGCTTCCAGTAGATCCATTTTCACTCGAGAGCCACTACTTTTACACTCAGTAGAACCAACTATAGATAAACACTCACGATCAAAATCACGCTCACATTCATTTTTTATAACTGCGAAGTCCCCCTCTTCCATTTCCCTACGAATTGAGTTTGTGGCACCCCTAACAAGTGAGCTAAAATCCAGATCAAAACTTTGAACCATAGTCCTTACGTGCTTATCTATTTCTTGAGCGCTCATAGGGGGTTTACCGTCTAACTCTCTTCCCCTGGCTGCCTCGGCCAAATCGGCTTCCGTGACACCATCTGCAATACGAAGATAGTATTCTTCTGCAGTTTTGATTGCAGGAGCCGAAGTTAACACTCTTTCTTGAAAGGCAATCGAGTTTTCAATCTTAGTCTGTACGGCTTCGGTTTCTTGATTAAGTTTCCTGATTCGACCGTCTCGATCCGGAGATTCACTATCCATGATTGTTCGAAGATCACGAGATTTCATCTCCGAAACTTGCGCCTGTAAGCGCTCTAACGTTCTGGTATTACGGTGAGCAACGTGTGAAGAAGATATTTTATCGGTGATAGATCGTAGAAATTTGTGAGCGCTTCCAAGCTCCGTAACTCCGCCCTTAGAATCGGTACGAAAATCGTTGGTATTGGCTGTTACATGCTGAACGGTATTCATAATACCGGAAAGATTTGTAAATTCAGGCATTTTTATCTCCTTTTGTGGTATATTCATTTCTACATTGTTTATTTTTACTTTTGTATTTCAATAAAGCAAAAAATACGCCAAATTAAATTAATTATGAATTATCAAATAAATACAGGTAAAAAAATCTCTTCAAAAAAATCGATAACAACATTATTGGCAGTTAAAACCATTTGAATACATAAAGAGGATATTTGACGTAGAGGATATATTTCATGGCTCTTATTTGTAGCTATGTCGAAAGTAATGCAAGGCTCCCACATTATGAATAGAAATCATATTAACCCAAAACATCATAATTTGCACCTTAAAAATATCTTAAGTCATTTATTTTTTTTAACACTCTTATTTTGATTTAACTTGATAAGCACTTTATATCGTAGTATAGTTTCCGTAATTAGCGTTAAGAGCCTCTGCAACATTTATTTTGTTACAAAATCTGAATTTTGGAAAAAGTTCAAATTTATAACCACTTTTGTAATTATGCAGGGCTCTTGATATTGTTCTCAGAAGGCTTAAAACCGCCAATAAAGTTGCTTACTTTATCCTATTTTTTGCATAATCGCTTTTTTATTTTATTTTTTCATTATTTTTCAGCATCTTACTAAAGATGGCATAATCCTTGCTAAATAAATACACCTAAGGATTTAAATGTAGTAACATCTAACAAAAAGGAAAATAAAATGTCATCATCTATTAATAGCGTCGGTTCAGCAAGTGCAAACATTTCTCTTGGCGGTCCCACCGAAAGTATACAACTAAAACTTGCCAAGCTACAACTTTATTTGTCTGAGCTTTCAAAAAAGAGCGCCGACGAGCAAATGGAGCTTGTAGAAAAAGCCATTGCCGATCAAGATACTATCAATCAATTCAGTACAACATTAAACTCTTTAATGCAAAGTGCTCCGACCGAAGCTGAAATAAAAACCAAAGCTGAAAGCGCTGAAATGTTGAAAACGATAGAAGAACAAGTACGGATTTATGAACAAGAGCTTTCCGCAAGTGGCTCCAACTGGGAAAATCGTTTATGGAGAGGTCAGCACGAGATAATAGCTTTTTTAAATGAACACGGACTTAATAGCGCCGACGTCCCACACAGTCTTAACTATACTCTGTTAAAAGACGCACAAGCAGACGTACAAGCTTTTCATGACTCGATTCCCGTAAGCACAATCACACTCCCCACAGAAATTGAAGAACTCGCCAAAGCAAACGGTATCGCCATACCTTCCCCATTAGAATCTCAAGAAGATATGGAAAGCTTTATCAGCGCGCTAAACTCCCATTCCGAAACCTTAACGAGTGCAATCCAACAAACCATGGTTGTTATTAACGATGCTATGGGGCAGTATAACGCCTATTTGCAAGGCGCAAGCACCAGCATCAGCCAATCAAACGACACCACTAAATCCATCACCCAAAAAATCTAACCACACGGGGTTTCATTATGCCTTTCACGCAAAAAGAACTTGAAAAACATAAAGCGCTCTTCCTTGAAATGAAATCAAAACTTGAAATGCTCAACAGACAACAAGATGAAGCGAAGAAAAATTTTGGTTTACCGAGCGACACCATTCACATTGACGAAGCAAGTTTAAGCGCAGAAGAAAAGTCTTTGCTTGAGTGGGCAAAAAAAGAAGCGCATGAGGCTGTGGAAAAAGAAAAGATGCACAACTCTTTTAACAACCAAGGAAGCAACCACGTTGCAACCTCCTCCGTCAGAAGACGCGGTTTACGTTTAAGATAATTTCAGAACACATATTAAAGCAGTCTTAACAAACAAGAAATACATCGATAACCGCCAACAAAATATACAAACACTCCTACAACGTTGTTGGCATACAAAAACCATTGTTCAAAAAAAATCAGCAAAATCAAATAATTATGATGTTTGGCACGCAAAATGCAATAAAGAACGTATTCAATCCGACTAAAGCAAACATCCACCGGATAGTGTCGTCAAATAGTGAAGTCCGGCGAAGAGAGTGCCAAAAAGAACATTTTGATGACACTATCTAAAACGTATAATAAATTTTAGGAGAAAATCATGTCAAATTCAGTAGACAACAATAACGTAAGCAATGTCCTTCAATTACTTCAAAGCTCTATAGTGCTCGGCCCTGCCGGCGGCATTCAATTTGAGTTTGCAAAGCTTCAACTTGCTTTAGCTGAATTTTCTAAACTCGCCGCTCAAGAACAAATGAAAGTCATTGAAGAGGCACAAGCAGAGCAAGCAACAGTTTCCGCTTTTCTCCAAGAGGCAAGGCAAGCGCAAACGAATGCAAGAAATGGTACAGGCGATTGCTCAGGCGATAAAAATGCTTCTTATATGTCCGCAGAAATGCAAGCCTATATGGATAAAAATGATATTGCTTACGACACTTATGGAGACGATAATCGTCACAATGTAGAAGAGTGGGAAGTAGCCATTGCCTCTTTACAAGCTCACCTCGACCAAGTCGGCACCAACACCCAACAACTCATGGTTCTTATTAACGACTATATGGGGCAATACAATTCTTATTTGCAAGGCGCAAGCACTTCCATCAGCCAAGCAGGACAAACAACCCAAACCATTTCCAACAAATAACAAACGACAACTTTGTTGGCACACAAAAAACATTTTCTAAATAAATACTGCAAAATCAAACAATTACAATGTTTGGCACGCAAAATGCAATAAAGAACGTATTCAATCCGGCTAAAACAAACATTCACTAAACCCCATAAACCTAAAGGATAAAAATCATGTCAAATTCAGTAGATAACAACAACGTAAGCAATGTTCTCCAAATGCTCCAAAGCTCCATCATCAGCGGCCCCGGCGGCAGCATCCAACTCGAATTTGCAAAGCTCCAACTTGCTTTGGCTGAATTTTCCAAACTCGCCGCACAAGAACAAATGAAAGTTATTGAAGAAGCGCAAGCAGAGCAAGCAAGAGTTTCCGCCCTTCTCCAAGAAGCAAGACAATTACAATCTGACGCAAAAGACGATAAAAATTATATGCCTGCAGAAATGGCTCAATACATGAGCGACAACGACCTTAGCTTCCACAAAAAAGACGAAATCATGGAAGATATTCAATCAGGCAGTAACAAGGAAAAGTATAGTGACGAAGATTGGGAAGTCGCCATTGCCTCCCTTCAAGCCCACCTTGACCAAATCGGCACCAACACCCAACAAATCATGGTTCTTATCAACGACTACATGGGGCAATATAACTCTTATTTGCAAGGCGCAAGCACTTCCATCAGCCAAGCAACCCAAACAACCCAAAGTATCTCTAATAAATAATACACTAAGTATAAACACACACGAGGTGACCCATGGCTTTTACTGAAAAAGATGTTGAAAAACAAAAACTTGCTTATCAAGAGCTTAAAGCGAAGTTTAGCCAATTACAAGAGCTTGAAAATGAACTCATGAAAAAAAACAACCTCTCCCCCGAGGACATCAAAGTTGATTTCAATAATTTGAGCGAAGAACAACAAAAACTTGTTGCCGAAGCGAAAAAGGAAGCCGAAAAACTCAATAACACCGCTCAAACCAAGGCGGCCACAGCATCGACTGCCGGCAGAAGAAAAAACGCTATTTCAGGCTAATCCCCCATGACTTGTACGTTTATAAACCCCATTATCAGTAAAAGAGGAGTTCTCATGTCTCAAGCAGTACAAACCTTGTCAGAAAATCAAATCGCAGAAGCCATGAAAAAAATTCATAACGGTGCAACTTTCGCAGACGCCCTCGGCGTCTCCAAGGAAGCCTTGGAGGGAGGATATGCCCTCGCTTATCGCAACTTTGTTGCAGGAAATTACAAAGATGCGCAAATCCTTTTCCAAACCATTGCTCTTTATAATCCTTTAGATAAAAGATTTATGTTGGGACTCGGTCTTTGCCGTGAAATGCTTGAAGATTTTTCGGGGGCCATCGATGCCTTTATGGCCTCCGCCATGCTTAGCGATTTGCAAGACCCCATCCCGCTTTTCCACGCCAGCACTTGTCTTATCAAGCTTGGCAAAAAAGAAGAAGCCATTTTGGGCTTGGAACTTATTCTCAACATTGAAGAGAATGAATACAACAAAGCGCTCCGTGAAAGAAGCAAAACATTAATTTCCAATCTCAAGTAATGAGGTCTGACATGTCCACTATAGATACGCTAGGCTCAGGAGCCACACCCATAAACTTTGCAGAAATATTTGCAGGCAAAGGGCTCGGCACCCAAGAATTCAGTGATGCCCTTACCGAACTCCTTGTAGGCACAGGACTTTTTACAAACACCGTTGACGGGCTCAACGCAAGTCCTGCCTTGGAAGCTCCCAAAACACCTATTATCCGTGCAGCGGGCTCCTCCCTCGACAGCCTTCTTGAAAGCCTTCAATTTACCGAAAGAAAGCAGGCTGTACGTGACGGACTCAACTCCATCGAAGCCAGAAAAGAAGAAAGAGCCGAAGCTTTTGCAGAAAAAATAAAACAAATCCAAGACAACCTTAATAAAAGCGTTTTAGAGAAAGTTGGGGATGCGTTCAAGTATATCGGGATGATCATAGGCGCTATAGCTTCTATGGCAACCATTGTAACAGGCAATGCCCCCATGGCTATCGGTGGCGCCATTATGCTTATTATGACCATCAACTCCATTGTCGCCGATGCTACGGAAGGTGAACACGGTATCAGCGCCTGGGTAGGAGATATTGCCATGGCATGCGGTGCCAGCGAGGAAGAGGCAAAAAAATGGGGCATGGGTATTGAGCTTGCCATTATGGCCGTAGGCATAGCCCTTAGCTTGGGAGGCGCAGCCTATTCCTTATATTCTAGTTACAAAGCAGCCCATAGCGCAGTAGACGTTGCGACAAAAGTTCAAGAAGCATCAGCCAACGCCGCAAAACTGTCTCAAATAACAGCTTATACCAACGCCGCCGGTGCGATTTCAACCGGTGCCGGAACTATTACGGGCGCCGTGTACGATTATGAAGTAGCTCAAAACCAAGCCTTTGTAAAGGAAATTGAAGCCATTCTTATGCGTATCCAAGAGGCCGATGACAGAGATTCTGATCTTATTAAAAATATTACAGAAGTAACCAATCAACTTTTGGAAAGCATTACCGCTATGATCAACAATACGCAACAAGCCAACGTTGCTATTATGACCGCCGCACCCAACATGGCTTAGACAGTTTCATCAAAATGTTCTTTTAGGCTCATCTGCTATACAGCAATAAAATAATATCTCAAAGCAATAAGGATTAATACCATGACCACCATCAATACCAACAACGATGTCTCAAATACATACTACGATAACTCCATCGACAACACTCCCACCACTCCCCCCACTTCCACAGAAGTCAGAGACTTGGTTGCCGATCTCTTAAACACCAAAACCCCCGCAGAAGTTCAAGAATTCATGGCCACTATTGCCGTTGGCATGTATGGCCTTCTAAACCCCGACAGCGATGCTGACACCCTCAGCTTTTTGGCACTGCCGAGCCCCGGCGCACTGGTTCTTCAACTTATCACAGAAACTGCATCCGAAAACAGAAAAATCAACAGAGAACTCGTTTTTGAAAACACACAAATGTTGATTGAAACCATGCTTGAAGAAGCCGAAGAAATACGCTCCAATGCCAATGTCCAACTTGCTTTGGGTATCCTTTCCGGTGTCATCAGCCTGGCAGCTGGTATTGGCGGAATGGGTGCGGCCAAGGGACACTTTGGCGGCGGAAGCCTTAATGAACAACTTCGAGGCACCTATTCACAAGCCCTTCAAACTGCTACGACATCTATCGGAAAAATGGTAGACGCAGGTGCCGGATTCCACGGTTCAAAAAGCCAAGCAACACAAAAAGAACTCCAAGCGGAAGCGGAATCCTTACGCGCCATTATCGATGCTATCAAATCTTACAACGAAGCTCAAACCGAAACCATACAAAAAGCCATGCAGGCTCAGCAACAACTTGCTGACGGTGCAAACCAAACAAGAACCGCCATTCTCAGAGGCTAAACCCAAGCGACGGCACCCATTTTTCTGTAACCATAATGTATAAGGATTTGATATGAGTTCTCAAGATACCGATTTCACAGTAGAAGAGTTAAACACACTTGTTGCCAATATTATGTTGGGAAATTCTGTGGCTACCACTTTGAATTTTTCCCAAGAAAACCTTGAAACCTTGTATGCCTTTGCCTACGGCCAATACCAAGCCAAAAGCTATACACAAGCCATTGAAGTTTTCAAGTTGCTACGCCTTTACGATGTATGGGACAAACGTTTCTCCCTCGGTCAGGCTTCTTGTGAAATGGCTTTGGGGAACTATGAAAAAGCCATAGAAATTTATGAACTCGCCGCCTTTGCAGGCGGTCTCGACGACCCTACCCCACTTTACTACAGCGCCGTTTGCCATATCAACCTCAAAGACATAAAAACCGCCATCGGAGTTTTGGAACACGCCCTGATTTTCGGTAAGCCCGAAGAATACAAAGAAATCAGGAAAGCCTCTGCGGACTTGTTGGAAGTTCTGAAAAAAAGCCAAAACGAAGACACTAAATAAGCGAGAATATCATGGCTCCTTTTGAAGATTTTATCCAAGCATTACAAGAAAAAGCCTCATGGAAAAATCCCAAGCGTAATAAAGAAGAACACCTTTGCTTTGCTTTGATGGGGAAAAATGAAAGTTCCTACGAACTCGAATTTTTCCCACTCAATGAAAGCTACTTTATTATGCAGGTGAAACTTTGCTCTTTGCCAAGTGATGAATACGAGAAAAACGAAATGGTCAAAAGTTACGCAAAAAGACAAGTGGCCGTTTGCAAAAACCGCCCTTCCGTGCTCACTGTTGACAATAACCATTTAGTTTTGTACAAAAAAGAAAACTCAAAAGACATTCAAGCCTCCCTTGAAGCTGTCAGTAGTTTCCTTAAAGATGTCGATTGGTGGCTTATGTCAAGCGAAAGCACTGCAAGCCCCTTTGCCTTTTCAGGTCAATGGATGAAATAGTCGACGCTAAAACACTTGATAACTTTTATAATTTTATACAAAATTATAAATTCCACAAAAAAGGTGCGTAATTTGCTAAAAAAACTTGTTTTTATATTTATGATTATGTTCTTATCCGTCAACATGAACGCCTTCTCTGCCCATGCCCTTGACGAAAAAAGACAGTTTAGCTATTACGCGGAAAACCAGAACATCACCGCCGTACTGAGCGCCTTTGCCTCTGCCCAAAACCTTATTCCTCATTTTAGCAATCAGGTGACGGGCAATATCAGCGGTAAGTTTGAAAATGTGATTTCCAAAGATTTTTTGGACAGCATGCAACAAGCCTTCGGCATAGCTTGGTTTGAGCTTGCGGGAACTTTGTATTTTTACCACCAAAGCGAAATGCAACGCTCCTTTGTCAGTACCAAAGTTATCCCTGCCGCCGAACTTTTACGCCTCCTTAAAAACAGCGCCATTATTTCCCCAAGATTACCCGTGAAAATCATGTCTGCGGACATGCTTGTCATCAACGGGCCAAGCGCCTATCTACAACAAATTCAGGCGGCTATTTCTGCCTTTGAAAGGGCACAACTCACAAACTTCACCATGGAAGTTTTCCCTTTAAAATACGCTTGGGCGGATGATATTACCGTCACCAGCATGGATACCCAAGTCACTATCCCCGGTGTGGCCACCATTTTACAAGCCATGGTTTCGGGCGCCAACATCACCGCCTCGGAAGTAACACAACTTCCAAGCTCGGTAAATCCTCTTTTGGGACAGGGTCTTAACGCAAGAGATCAAGTTTCCCAAGCCCCTCAAGCCACCACGCAACAAGCACTGAATCAAGGGGGCGAAAACACTAATCCGGTCAGCATTATTGCCGACCCAAGGGTGAATGCGGTCATTATTACCGATGCCGCCTACAGAATGAATTACTATAAAAAAGTTATTGCCGATCTTGATAAACCTGTGGAACTTGTGGAAATTCATGCGGCCATTGTGGATATCGACAGCAGTTATAACCGTAGCCTCGGCATTAATTTGCAAGGCTCTTTCGGTGGTGGAGATGTCACTACGGGCGGAAGTTCAGGCCAAGAAGGTAATTACAGTCCATTGCAAAGCGCAGGGCAAATCCTTTCCAGTGGTCTCAACCTTTCCACTCTCTATTCCTCGGGTGCAGACTTTTTCCTTGCACAAGTGGAAGCCTTGGAAGAAGACAACAACGCAAGAGTCCTTGGTAAACCTTCTGTTTTAACCATGGATAATATCCAAGCTACCCTCGAAAATACCAGTACTTATTATGTGGAAGTGGGCGGAAAGGACGTAGCGGATTTATTTAAGGTGGAAGCAGGCACAGTGCTTAAAGTCACTCCCCACATCATACACAACGATAATGGTACACAGAGCATTAAATTGGTGGTCAATGTGCAAGACGATCAAAGCGACGGTTCCACAAGCTCCGCCGCTGTGGGTGCACTCCCCCCCATTAAACAAACTAAAATCAATACCCAAGCCATCGTGAATGAAGGACAAAGCCTTCTTATCGGCGGTTACTACTACGAACAAGCCCAAGAGGGTGACAGCGGTGTTCCAGGCTTAAGAAAAATTCCTATCCTTGGAAACCTTTTCAAAACCAAGACAAAAGCCACGCAAAAAATGGAAAGGCTCATCCTTATCACACCACGCATTGTTCGTCTGGATGAAAAGTATGAAATCCCTGCTCGAGTTGACGAAGCACGCTTTAGCCGCAGTCCCACCCAAAGCGATTATGTGGAAAGAGTTCCGCAAGTGCAACAGACCTCAGGGTGTTCCAAAAGTCCTCGAGTGGAAGACGCCAACACTTTATAATATGCCACAAAACAATAATTAGAAAGTAATAAAAGGAAAGCATGAGCGCACCTTCTCTTTATCTCTATATATTCTCAGGTCCCCATATGGGTGCACAAATCGCCCTCGGCCTCGGGAAACACCTCATCGGTTCCGATGAAAGCGCCGATATCTTGCTTTACGCCCAAAGCAGTAATCAAGATTTCGCCATTGCCCCACGCCATGCTCAATTGGAAATCAGCCAAGAAGGCCTTGATAACGCTTTCATTACCATAAGCGCCGTTGACGGTAACATCTATAAAGATTTTACCACGGGCACTGAAGAAGTAATGACCGTACAAAGTGGACAAATTTTTTATATTGCTTCCACTTGCATGGTTTGGAACTATCCGAGTGTCAACCAAGAACGAATTTTTCCCGATTTAATCCAACAAGCAAGCCTTGCCGCAAACAGTCAAGAAGCACAGCTTGAGCCTGACAATAATGTTGACAAACCTTTAGAAGAACCTCTTTCAAACGAGGCAGATAATCTAAGTACTGACAACAATATTCTCGAAAATCATGAACAGGCAGCTTTAGACAGCGCAGAAAAGGAAAAGAAAAAGCGCAAAAAACACATTTATAAAATTGCTATGCCTCTTATCGCCGCCCTTCTGCTTTTGGGATTAAGCGTAAGCTTCACACCGCAAAAAGACAATATTGGTTTGGAAGCCAACTACTTAGTAACAAAACTTGCAGAACATCAAATCGATAACGTTGAGGTTTTTCAACAAACCATCAACAACCAAAACAGTATTTTAATCGAAGGCCACGTTAAATCCGAAGCCGAAAGAAAAACCATCCAAGATTTGGCACGCAGTTTGCATCATCCTGTCTATCTTTCCTTGAATGTTCAAGAGGATACCATAAAAGCAGCGCAAAATTCTTTTATGCTCATGGGGGTATATCCCTTTTTGGAACTAAAAGATTCCGTGCTTCATGTTTCGGCTTATATTAAAGATTACCTTATTGAAGAAGCGGCTTTTGCGGATGTCAAACACGAAGTCACCAACATTCCGCCCATGGAAAGAAATGTTATCCATCAAGAGGATTTGTCTTTAAGGATGGACGCCAAGTTTGCCGAACATGGCATTAAAAATGCCAGAGCGATTTATGGAAACGGCAGTCTTACCGTAGCAGGTAATTTCAATAAGGAAAGCATACAAGGCATTCATCAAAGCATGAATGAAATTATGGATGATATTCAAATCCCGCTGAGCTATACTGTTGTTCTTACCGGCGAGATAAAAAACACGGTTGCACAAACACCGGTACAAGAAACAGTCAAACCGACCGAAAACCTCATACAGCATGTTGAAGAGGCAAAGCCAAACCCCACCGTACAAGTACAAGTGGCGGAAGCTGTAAAAGAAGAAAACCAAGGAGAAGCCATCACCTTAGGGGGGCTTAATATCACCTCCGTCAATACGGGTGCCATTCCTTTTATAACAACCCAAGACGGGCAAAGGCTCTTTGCAGGCGCTCTTTTACCCAACGGCTATACGGTTCAAGCCATCAAAAGTGACAGTGTCACTCTTACAAAAGGCACACAAACCATCACCATTGCCATACAACAATAAACATCAAATTCCTCCCAAAACAAAGGAGCTCAAAATATGAAATCAAGCCAAGAAATGCTTGCCGACGATCACGCGGGACAAGGCCTAAAAAGCCTCAAAGAGGAACTTTTTCAAATGGGACAAGATCTTAAAAAAAATATGGATAAGGGAATGTCTCAAGAAGAAATGTCCATTGCTATGGCCTACAAAGAAGCTATCGACAAAGCAGACAGCGCCCTTGATAACCTACATAATAAAATCAATAAATAACACGTGATAACACACAATAAGCAACAAAAAAGGAGTTTATCATGTCAGTGAATACAGGTATGGATATCGGCCAGTTATTCCAAAACGGAACTTCCGGCCTTGCTTCCGACGGCGCAGACTTGCAAGCCAAAATGGACGCCATTTCCCAAAGTGGTTCTGTCGATCAAGTGGAGCTGTTGGAATTACAATACGCCATGGGACAATATAATGCAAAGCTTGAAACAATTTCTTCTGTAACCAAGTCTATCCAAGACATGCTTAAAAGCTTGGCACAAAGAACAGGTTAATCACAATCATTACACTTCGAGGGAATTTTATGACTTTTCTTAGCGATATACAAAAACAACGATTGTTTGATCTTGGCTATACTTTAAGCCATCACGGAAAAATTTTAGAAGCAAATTGCATTTTTGATGCATTTTTAAAAGAAAATCCCAAAGAAGCAAAAGCTCTCATCGGTAAAGCACATGCTTTTTTGGTTATCGATAAATTTGCCGAAGCGGAAAGCTTGCTCAAGCAAGTTGTCGAAAACAATCCAAAAGACCAAGAAGCCCTCGCCATGCTTGCCCTTAATTACTTTTTGATGGACGATCAAACCAATTGTAAGACTATGGCAGAACTTGTGGACGACACAGATAATGTGGCCTATCTTTTGAGCAAAGAGCTATTGGCATTTTGCTAATCAATTTATTGATGTAAAAAAACGATTTCGACAGGTTGTGCATACAGACCATTCCACGCTATCATAGACCATCGTCAATACGTGGGATAACATAGGATAACACCATGAGCATGTTAGAATCAAAACTTCTTACCGCCCTTTCCGAGCTTGGAAATGCGGCCGGCAGCGGTCTCAAAAGCGATGGGGTGGGTGCCCCTCCCGATGAGTTGGTGAAGGCTTTTGCTGACAGCATGCAAAACACAGGTCAAGATACTCCGCAAGCACAAGATTTCTTGCAAGATAGTGAAACCTTTGAGCAAAATGGACAAAACTCACAACACGCCAACGAACAACACAATTTTGAACACAAGCTGATTAAAGGCCCTGCAGAAAGTATGCCCGCCCTTTCAAGCAGTCAAGAAACAGCCCCAAGCCAAAGTGTAAACAATCGTGATATTCCATCGATCCAAGAAGTCACGAACGTGCAAGAAGGGCAAAGCCTCGACCCAAGGGCAAGTTACAGAATGGATAATGCGCAAGGCACGAGCTCTTTTGCTTCAGAAGTCTCAAAGCCTTTAGGGCAAGATGCCTCCTCCAAAGAATTAATTCAAGAACTGGAAACAATTTTACAAAAAATTTCAGAACCGGGTAATATGCTTGGGCAGTTGGAATTATACCGTGCCCAATACATTATGGGCATGCTGAAAATGCAAGCCCACACAGGGATGAAGGTTTCACAAAGCACCTCGCAAGGACTGGAATCCTTGCTTAAACAAAAAGAATAGGTTAGGGATTATGAAACAATTAAAAGCAATTATACTTCTTCTTTGCTTAACGCTTACAGCCTGTAACAGCGTTGAAGTTTATACGAATTTAAGTGAAGAACAAGCTAATCTTATGCTTTCCACCTTGCTCAAACGTGGCATAGAAGCGGAAAAAACATCCCTTGGAAAGACCGGCTATGCAGTAAGCGTCGACTCCGATCAAATGGTGCAAGCTCTTGAAATTTTGAAAGAACATTCCCTACCAAAAGAAGACTACCAAAACCTTGGGACAATTTTTAGCGGTCAAAGCATGATTGCTTCGGCCAACGAGGAAAAATCTCGTTTGGCCTATGCCATATCACAAGAACTTTCCGACACCCTCTCCCATATCGACGGCGTTCTGAGCGCAAGAGTGCATCTTGTTTTGGCAGAAGTCGATACAGTCAGTAACACCACCACCGAAGCCAGCGCTTCTGTTTTCTTGCGTCACACCACAGATTCCCCCGTGGTCAACTTGGTTTCCAAGGTGAAAGAATTAACAGCGGGCGCAGTGGCGGACTTGAAAGTAGACAATGTGGCGGTTATGCTCGTGCCCGCCCGTGACAGCGTCACCGTTCCCATCGTACAAAAAGCCGAAGAAAACATCTTCAACGCCCGCTTTATTTCCATGGCCGTAGCCTTGGCACTTCTTATAAATGCCTTAATTCTTGGCATTCAATACTATCTAAAGAAACAAAAAAACGAAACGGATACAAAAAACAACGATTCTAACGAAGGCGCCTAATGCAACAAGATTTTTTTTATGAAATCATAAAGTACAAGCCTCTGCTTTTTAGCAAGCTTTTACAGGCGTTTAATCAAGCCTACACGCAATCTTTACAAAGCTTCCAATGCCAAGGCTTGCCCCAAGATTGTACTTTTCTTTTAAATCATATCGACATCAAAAAATATCTTTTCAAAAACAGTCAAAACAATGAAAGCATAAGCAGTGAAAAGAATTCGGATATCATTGATTTTTCATGGAATTATGCAAAAAATGAAAAACGTCTTGCCCTTCTCAAAAAGGAAGAACTTGAAAAATTGTCTCTTCTCATGGGCATATGCCTTCATGCCAAAGAAATCGCACACATTGTCACAAGAGACGAACTTCTTGCTCTAAAACAAGAAATCGGACAAGAAAACTATGTTTTTGCCCTTGAAAGAGGCCAATACCGCCTCCACAAACTTGCGGAAGTCTTCGCTCCCTTTGACGCTCATTTACCCCTTACCGAACGTATAAAAATCCACGGACAAGCCTGCCTTTTAACCGTCGCTTCCCATTGGTCAAGCCGAGAAAAAGAAAAGCTCCCCGCCTTAGAAACTCAAAGCGCCCATAGTCTTTCCCCCAAACAACAAGAAGCGGTTTTCTTTGCTTTGAAAAAAATTCTCATCACCGAAATCACAAGTGAGTGGCAACAATGTTTAGATTAAATTCCCAACAAATCCGCTTGGCTCCCGATACAAAAATCATCAAAGCCAAAGATTACCAGCTCTTTTTGCAAGCCCAAGATATCATCGATAAGGCCGAAGAAAAGGCGCGCGCCATAGAAGAAGAAGCCCAAAAAGCCTATGAAGAAAAAGTCAAACAAGGCTACGAAGAAGGACTTCTCGAAGGCCGAATGGAATACGGGGAAAAAATGCTCGACACCACCATGGCCGCCATCGACTACCTTGAAGGTCTGGAAGAAAAACTCGTAAAAACCGTAAATCTTGCGGTGCGCAAAGTTATCGGAGAAATAGACAAAGACGAGCTTATCACAAAAATTATTAAAAATGCCCTCCTCCACGTCCATTCTCAACAAAAAGTATTACTAAAAGTTTCCTCCCAAGACGAAGAAGCCGTACGCTCTCATTTGGAACTGCTCCTCAAATCAGCCCCCGGCAGCCTGAGCTATATCGACGTTGCCGTCGACCCGCGCATGAATCAAGGGGATTGCGTGCTTGAAAGCGAACTCGGTCTCTTGGACGCAGGACTTGAAACCCAATTACAAATTTTGGAAAATGCTTTCCTCAAAAAAATAAAGTCGAACTAATTATGGCATTTGAATACATTGAAGAATTACTCGAAGAAACCATACGAAATACCTCGACCATTGAAATACGTGGCCGAGTGGATCAAGTCGTGGGTACCATTATCCGTGCCATTGTTCCGGGAGTTAAAGTAGGGGAATTGTGTATCTTGCGAAACCCTTTCGATTCATGGACACTTAAAGCCGAAGTGGTGGGTTTTATCAAAAACATTGCCCTTCTCACCCCCCTTGGGGACATGCAAGGCATTTCTCCTGCCACCGAAGTTATCCCCACAGGTGAAATCCTGTCTGTTCCCGTGGGTGAAGAGCTTCTTGGGCGCGTGCTTGACGGTATAGGCGATCCCCTCGACGGAGGCCCCGCCCTTAAAACTCGGCAACGTTACCCCGTTTATGCCGACGCCCCAAATCCCATGACACGGAAAATTATTTCCAAACCCATCTCCTTGGGGCTTCGTGCCCTCGATGGAATTCTCACCTGTGGCGAAGGACAAAGAATGGGGATTTTTGCGGCCGCCGGCGGTGGTAAAAGTACACTGTTATCCAGTATTATCAAAGGTTGTGAGGCCGATGTCTGCGTGCTTGCCCTTATCGGTGAACGTGGGCGAGAAGTAAGAGAATTTATCGAACACGACTTAGGTGAAGAAGGACGAAAAAAGGCTGTTCTTGTGGTTTCCACTTCCGACAGGTCTTCCATGGAACGTTTAAAAGCCGCCTACACCTCCACCGCTATAGCCGAATATTTTCGAGACCAAGGAAAAAGTGTTTTATTGATGATGGACAGCGTTACCCGTTTTGGCCGTGCCCAAAGGGAAATCGGTCTGGCCGCAGGCGAACCGCCCACCCGACGCGGTTTTCCTCCTTCCGTCTTCTCTCAGCTTCCGAAGCTTATGGAAAGAGCCGGCAATAACGACAAAGGCTCCATCACCGCCCTGTACACCGTACTCGTGGAAGGCGACGACATGACAGAACCCATTGCCGACGAAACACGCTCCATCCTAGACGGTCACATTATTTTATCACGCAAACTGGCCGCCTCCAACCACTACCCCGCCATTGACGTTCAAGCCAGTGTCAGTCGTGTTATGAACGCCATTACCACCAAAGAGCACAAAGAAGCCGCGCAAAAACTCAGAAAAGTTTTGGCAAAATACGCTGAAGTAGAGCTCCTTGTGCAAATCGGTGAATACAAAAGAGGTGCGGATCAAGAGGCAGATTACGCCCTCGATAAAGTGGCCGCCGTCAACAATTACCTTAAACAGGGTCTTGGCGAAAAATCGACCTTTGAAGAAAGCCTTGCCCTCTTACAACAGGTTGTTTCCTAATGTATCCCCTCACTTCTCTGCTCAATCTTCGTCTTTACCGCGAAGACAAGGCCAAGAATGAAGTGGTCAAGCAAGAAAAAATCTGCGCCCAAGAACAAGAAAAACTTAAACAGCTTCACCAAGAAGCAGAACGCTACAAAGCGCAAATCCCTGCCTTGGTCGAAGCGGAATACGCAAAAATCATGGGCAAGCCCTGTACTTTGCAAGACATCGACGCCGTAAAACACCAAGTCGCCGTCATTGAACAAGGTCTTGTTCTTCGAGAAATGAAGGCAGACGAACAAAGGCTTGTTCTGCAAGACTGCCAACAACGTTTGCACGAAGCCAAACAAGCCGTTGTTTTTGCACGCAAAGAAGCCGCGAAAATTGAAAAGCACAAAGAAATTTGGCTCGAAATACAAAAGAAAGAAGCCGAACGCCTAGAAGACCTCGAAATGGAAGAATTTCAAGGCATTAAACAAGATTTTTTTGATTTTTAATATTTTTATTTTTTGGGGGAGGGAGAACCTATTTTTTGAAAAAAATAGGTTCTCCCTC
>CAYJHY010000019.1:6197-18798 GCA_964369875.1 uncultured Mailhella sp. | reverse complement strand
TGCCCATAAATGGGGGTCAACCACGCACCGAAACCGTTTTGCATGTATTGACTGCCGGTATTTGTGCTTGACATTCCGTTTTGTCCGTTTTCGCTCATGCTTGCGGAAAGGTTGTTTTGTTGGCTGATTGCCCTGTTACCTGCTTTCGTTACGTCAAGGGCTGTCCCTGCCATTGCGCCCACGCTAGCCATTTGGAGAGAACCTTCGATGGTGGAGGTTACCAAATTTTGATTGCTAACGTCCATATATCTGTCGTCTATGGCACGGGAAATAAGTTTCACCCCAGTGTTTTGGCTATCGGTGTCAAATCCGACGCCATCACCCATGGCTTTGATAAATTCCCCTGTGCCATATTGCATCATGGCATAATCTTCGGGCAAGAAAGAAGCTTTAAGGGTTACAATATATTTTCCTAAAGTTTCGTCAAAGCTTGTGCTGTCAACTTGCAAACCTTGTGAGCTCAAGGCAAGGTTTTGCTCGGCATCCGCTATGCCCCAAGCGGATGTGGTGACAGCGCTATTATCCGTAAAACCGTCCACGATCACAACTTCTTGCTTGGCTTTACCGTCTACAATAAGAAGTTTGGATGTACCGTCGACGCTGAGAGTTCCGCCTGTTGCACTAAGAGCCGCTGTGCTTCCAACACCGTTTGCATCCACAGCAAGCAAGGAATTGGATCCAAAAGTAACAGTATTCAGGGTTAAAGATGAAGCAGCGGTGGATGTCGCAGCGTCGATAAGAAGTGCTCCGTAAGTAGCGTTTAACGTTTGCGGTGCTTTAATGAACAAAGCAGAACCGATCTCATTTGCACCGCCACCCCATGTAAGACCACTGGCATTGAAAGTTTCTATTGCCCATGTTTCATCAGTATCACCAAGCAATAAAGAACTACTTTTACCGACGACTAATTTACCGTCAAAGCCGTCTGTAAAACTGCCAAAAGCCGTATGGGAAGCATCGGCAATGCCATTAGCGGTAAATTCTGGATCTATATTAACCGCTCCTCCGCGAAGGGAAACTACATTGGCACGTAAAATACCACCTTTACCAATACTTGGGTCACCGATTTTAATATTGCTATTACTGTCAGTTGTTAATTTATCGGTGTTATATTCGGCTTCATTGCCAACGTAAAACCCATTGTTTGTGCCTGTGCTGGTGGTATTTTGTGCAGTTACTTTACCGACAATGTTAGCTGTTCCGCTATTCTTGAACTCGCCTGTAATTTTACTTTCTTCACCGTTACTGCCTAAGTTGGTATCTGAACCGGCATTATTGGTATAATGACCGTCAACCAAAATTCCGCCCGCATCGCCTTTACCCGTGAGTGTGGCGCTTTGTGAATTATTCGTGGTATCGCCAATTGTTCCGCCGATTTCAATTTCTTCCGTTTGGGTTTGTCCCAGCGTACCGCCTAAGAACACGTTTTCAGAAAGGGACGTTCCGTCTTTTACATCGTCAACACTTGTATTTGTTGTTTCGATATCAACACCAAGCAGAGAAAGCTTTCCGCCGTCTATAAAGCCTGTTGTGGCATCAGTGGCACGAGCCACCAAGTCATTATAGGCTGTAAATTCCATCTCTGTGACATTGAGGTTTTTCAGAACCAATGTACCATTATTATCAAGCTTTTTTGCCACGCTTGCGGTTGAAGTATCAAAATTAAGATCGGAGGTAATTGTTACAAAGTCAGAAGCATTGGCGATAATTGTGCCGTCTGCACCTGTTTCAAAAGCGCTTGCATCGGCAACTACAGATAATTTTCCACCTGAAACATCTAATGTTCCTGCTGTAACGCTAAGCCCACTCTGAGAGCCAACTGTTATATTTTTTGCTGTTATGTTTTTATTTTCAGCGTCTATTGTCAATTGGGCAGTCTTAACATTGATTTCATTGGCATTACTGACGTTATTTTGAATGGTAAAAATACTGTCAGTGCTATCCATACCACTAATATTAAGGTTATAGCTATTGGCATTATTACCTGCAATAGCACCTTGCATATTAAATTTACTTGTATCTTCCATTGTAAAAGATAGATCGATAAGACCGCTTGTATTTGTTGCCGTAATGCTATTTCCTGTGTCAAATGTTTGTGTATAGGTTCCCACAGATGTAAAATCTAAATTTTTGTCTGTTGCAATAGCAGTGTTTGGGCGAATTCCTTGCACCAATTTAGGCGCTACCGTGTTATTTTCAACAAGATTGTAAGCTATAAATTGCCCATCTGCATAGCTTTGATCTAAAACTATATTCACGGCAGAAGTAAATTCATCTTGAATTGTATGGTAAGAAGGGTCGTCTATACCTCCATCATTAAAGGTAGCAAACATATTTGCAAGATTAATGGGGTCTCCACCCAAAGTATATTGCCCTGTAGAATTTTCAGCAACAGTAGAGCCATCAACTATTAAAGTTATAGTTGAGTCATTAAAAGTTAAATTCCTACCCTCATATATACCAAAAACAAAATTTTTCTCCTTTTCCCAATCTCTCAATGTAGTTTTCCAATTGCCTACAGTATAATCGGTAAAATGCCCGTAAACTTCAAATGCAGGCACTCCTCCCGTTGTATGATTAACTGTTATGCTCCCTGTATTTTCAACAGTATGGGTTGCATTATAGTTACTACTATTTGAGGACTCGAGTGAAGGACGATCTAGATATATCCCTACTGCTTGAGGGCTATGAGCACTATCGTCAGATACTGCGCTAATCGTGATTGTGCCACTATTTATTACTGTGGTCTTATCCCCATTCACCTCTATACCTCGTACAGTACGAGTTCCTGTTAAATCAATTGTTCCGCTATTGACAACCTTATGTGCACTGCTAAGCTGATCTTCACCATCAATCAGAAGCGTACCTCCACGTTGACTCTCTACATACATACCCAGAACCACTTTTCCGCCAGCGACAGTAATAGCATTGCTATTTTCCATATCTATGTTACCATAGTTAGTATGTGCAAACATACCATAGAAGTACCTAGCTTCAAACGCACCATTAGCACCTATTGGATCAAAGAGGCTTATGTTGATTGTGCCACTATTTTTTAACGTGTGGTTTGCAAGCTCATCTTCCGGGCTTTTGTTACTATCTATACTCATAGCATAAATAAACCCAAAAGAACTGTCACCTATAGCCATATCTATAGTACCGGTATTTATTAAGATATGATCATTACCTTCATCGCGAGTGAATATACTCATAGCGTATACGTTGTCTATAGCAGTACCGAAGGGATTATTGAAGTTTATAGTACCGGCATTTAAAAACTCGTAATCGACGCCGGTCACGCGCTCACTCTTAAACATACCACGTGACCCTCCATTTATGTCAATGGTGCCATAATTTCTTAGGTAAGGATCGGTATCAGCTCCTTGTTCATCAACATCCATATGTGTAGTGATTGTTGTTCCAAGAGGATTATCAAGCGCAAAAGCATTATCGGCTAATAATGTAGTTCCGCCCACTGTGAGCATTCCCGCAACAGCCAGCGAACCAAAAGTATTTAGCAAATTACATTTTTTAAGCACCGCCACATAACGATTTTTCAAATTTCCCAAAGCGTTTTTAGATTGCATAGAAGCCTCCGTAATGGTATTGATGTGAATAACCGCAAAAAAGCTTTTTTATTCAACTTTTTATTTAGGTATATAAATTTGCTTTCATATTACCAACCCACAGAAAAAAAAGAATCCCCTTTTCAGGGGTATTTGTCAAAAAAAAGAAAAATATCTTCAAGCTAAGCAGTATCGGCAAAAATAACACAGACCAGAGCACTACACTTGCGCAGTACGGGTAATATCAGAGCGTCAGATTCATCAGTTAACAAGACTAACACATGCTCCAAACATAGTTTCCTCTAACAGTAAGCGATTCAAAAGAAAAAGGGAAATCGATAAACACACAAAAGCAGTAATATCAACCTATGACAGGCTTCTTTTGGTTACGGATTTTATCAGCGGTATGACGGATTATTATGCTTTGAATTTGTATCACAATTTGCTTGGGATTGAGGTGTAAAATCTTCGCAAAAATAGGGTAAAATCTTTTTGGTCGTAGAGCATTGAGTTTTGGTTATCCAAAAGCAGATTTTTCAAATTTAATGCCCTTTTTTAAGTTTTTTTAGGAAAGGAAATGAATTTTGGAGGGAAATATGATATTATTGAGAGATAAACGTCGGCAAATATATGCCCAAGGCGATATTGATGGGGCCTGCTTTTTATACAGTATTATCAATGCCTTTACGGCATTGACAGGAAAACATTCTGATTTTGAAAATATTTGCACCATGCTTGCCCATGTGAAATTTCCGCAAGACTTTTTAGTCGGAAACGTCGGAACGCAAAGGGGTTATGCCCAAGAAAGCAGTCTTATTTCCACTACCATAGCGCAATGCTTGCGATTCTTGGGAGAGGAAAATTTTTCTGTCACAAAACTTGCTTATCAAGAAATTACTGATATATCAAATGCCATCGACAAAAACAGCGTGGTTCTTGTCCATTATAAGGGCGATACAAAATATATGGAAAACATGAACCATTGGGTTTGTTGTGTTGCGACTTCTGAAGCAAATGAGCTGGCAAATGAGCAAATGACTACACAAGCAGGTAACCAAGCCCGAACGCAAGATGGTACAATTATTCATGTCGCTTGCTCTGTTATGCTACAGAAAATTTTTCTCTATTATGAAAATTATCAAGAAGTCTACCATCACGATATGTGCCGTTGGTCAAATGATGAACTCACGTCTAAAACAAAGATTGTGGCTGAGGATGTTTATATCGTAACGCTGAGGTAAACTTGTTTCTAAGAAGTATAACAAAAATAAAAATGTTCCGCGCATGAGAAGAATATACTACTTATAAAAGCTCTCCATTCCGATTCTCTGGCCCATAACAATGACAAGTTTTTATCCTAATCCACATATTTTTCGCTTTATCTTATAGTAAAGAACCTTGCTTCGTGCGCATAAGGGATTTTTGTTCTTTTTGTTTAATTTCAATGGTGTCCGCAACCTTTCCGAGCAACAAAGGATAATAAGCATCGTGCTTTTTCATATTTTCCAAAACACTTTGCTGACTATAGGTAGCATAACAATATTGGCAGGCGTGGTTACAAGAATTATACATCCCTATGTCAACACTTTGGACACAACCACAGGCTTGTCTTTGACCTTTATCTTTGCCCACAAAAAATTCTTTACCGCTGATTTTTTCAAATTGCGCACTATCGATACAATGAGCGTGCTTAATGCCGTACGTTTCAAGGTCAATATCTTCACTGCAACTTTCCAAAGAAAGTTTGTAATGTGTGGCAATTTCAGAAAGGCCTTTGGCAAGCACTTCTTTTTCTTGCAGAGCAATAGTCCTGATCCCAAGCTTTAAGCAGTTTGCGCTGATTTTATCATAAAAATTAATAAAGCTAAACACAACTTTGTGCGTATAGTTTTGCAGTTGTTTTGCCAACAGCTCAAAATATTTGATATGATAATCCACGCTATAGGTATCATTTAATAAAATAGGGTCATAGCGCCAAATAAGATGATGGGGAGACGTAAGATCGCTTAAACGCTGAAATGTCACCACAAGATCTTTTTTCTTCGGGAGATTCTTTTCCATATCTTGAGCATAAGAATTGAGCGAAAACTGAAAATAAAAAGAAAAATGCTTAATTTTTTGCAAATTCGCAAGCATAGGTTTCGGATTTTTCGTCCAAAAAACAATGCCGTCCACAAGTTCAGGCGTAATTAAAACCTTGCTTATTTGTTTGGCATTATGGGGATTTTGAACATAACAAAAGCCCTCTTCTACCCTTTCAAAAAACCACTTGCTATAAAAAGCGGGAATATCTGTTTTACGACTGACACTTAAAATCATGCTGCCTCCTGTAAGAAGCACGTCATTCCTGTTTGCTTGTTTTCCCCCTCCCAAACCCTCCCCCTTTCCTCAAAAAACTTTAATAATAAGACGGTAAATGTTTAAAAGTACATTTTTTATTATATCATATTATTAGGTTTAAAAAGAATTGGAGTGACGCGTGTAAGGGGTTGAAGGGGAAGAATTGTTTTGTCTGCAATGTGTGATTTGTTTAAAGTAATTTTGAAACAACATCAACGAAATTGTTCAAAATTACAAATATTTTTCCCTTAAATATTCAGCTTCGTCATCCGTGATGTCTCCTGCTACGAAGTCAGCATTAATAGAGGAATAAAGTTCATCGCTACAAACCTCTATGAGAAACAAATCATCGGCCTCCCTTGCTTCGCACAAAGCATTAATATCTGCTATGAGAACGTCTGACAATTTTGCTACAAATCCGGCCCCTTGTTCCTCAAGTAAACTTTTATCTTTAATTGCAATCATGTTTATCCTTTTCGCTAACTTCTGTTTATGCAAGTTGCTATAAAACAAAAATTTTACTCCATTAGTATTTTTTTCTTTATTATCACACAAACCAAGACAAGTAAATTTCAGTCCAATTTACTTATTTTTGTGCAAGGGAAAACACTTTTTGTATACAAAGAGAGTTTTTTCATCATTATAAAAAAGAGCCTCCCTCCCCTTTTCCGTAAAACATTTTAATAAAGGGACGGTAAATTTTATATAAGAATACTTTTGATTATAAAGAAAAAAGCCCTCGCAAAACGAATTTTGCGAGGGCTTTATGTTATTTTATTATAAAATTATGGATTACATACCATCAGTTTTGAAGACACCATCTAATTCCGCAGAATCAATACTGAGACCGGTTTCGGTATTATGGAAATGGTTACCATTTTGTTCCCAGTTTTCACCAAGCACAATTTGATCGCCCTCATAGGTAATACCATTGTTTGTCATAAAGACTTTAGAGGCCATATCGATATTTTCAAGGCCACTCATAGCCGTTTCAATAGCATCGGCAAGACCACTTTCAATTCCGCTTACTTCCTCACCTTCGGCGTAGAAATCAACATGGAAAGCATCGGCATCATAATCACTGTCATTAATATCGTCATAGATATTTTGAGATCCGTCCAGATCTAATGAGAAAGTGGGTTTGTCGGCATGAACATCACCTGTTTTCAACCAAATACTATGGCTACCATTCGTAAAGTTTGTATAACCATTTGGATCTTGCTCACTGCTGGTCCAGTTCTCTTGATCGGTGAAAGTAAGAGTTCCGTCATCATTTTTGGCTATGCCAAGCTCATACAAGATATCGGATGCATTGGTTGCACTTACAGAACCGTCTTCAACAAAAAGTTCGATACCCGTTCCAACTTTTAATTGATCCGCTATGTCAGCACTTGTTCCGATGGCAATATCAAAACCTTCACCACCGATAAGAGTGTCCTCGGCACCAAAGAAGAATACATCATCTCCGCTACCGCCAAAGAGCACATCACCACCTTCGCCGCCAATAAGCACATCATTTCCGCTACCACCATCGATAACATCATCTCCTGCGCCACCGCGAAGGGCATCGTTGCCAGAGCCGCCGTCGATTACATCATTACCGGTTCCGCCATAGATAAGGTCTATGCCTTCTTCGCCATAAATCTTATCGTTGCCTCCCCCGCCGTTTGCCATGTCAACGTAAGGAGCACTGTAGGAACTTAGATCGATAAAGTTACCATCGCCATTGGCAACCACTTGATCATCCGCTTTTAATCCGCCATCAAGTATATTACCATCGCCGTCAATTCCTGTAAGGAAAGCGTTCAAGGCTTTTTGAGCATCAATCAAATCTAAGCCGGTATTGGCATGATTATCTTGTTCTTCCACATGCCCTTCACCAAGATAGATGGTATCATTATACTTACCTAACTCTACAACATCATTCCCGATACCTGTATCAACAACAAATCCATCACCATTATATTCAATTCTATGCTGTCTTTCAACAGGTAGTTCCACACCTGCAACGGCTGCTGACATCGACCAATTTACCAAATCATGACCAACACCAAGATCTGTTACATGATCGATAAACTTTCCGGCTGAATCAATATCAGGATTTTCAGGTTGTGGAATTTCATCTTCATTGTCTTCCTTGGCATAAAAAGTATGTGTTACAGAGTCGCCGTCACCATCTTCAAAGACAAGGTTCTTATCATTGGCATCATAGTCGTATGACACAATCCAGTTGATGTTATCGTCACTTGTCATGGTTACGTCGCCGATTACCACAGTGTGCATTTTCGTACTTGGATCATAGTCATAGGAAACGTTAGGGTCTTCATCGGTGAAGCCTTCCATGATTTCCCATCTTCCTGTGGTACCGTTCCATTTTACGCCCACATCATAGGTTGCGACAGATCCTGTAGGTGCGAGTATTTTAGCTCCGTCCATATCGGCGCCAAAATCGATTACCACTGTTGCCAAGGCTTTTGCTGTGTCAGTGTCAATAGTTGCCTCGGTTTTGCCGTAACCATCCGCATCATCTTTAGAATCACTGACGATCCTTGGACCATCGTCTTTAATGTCAACGGTAATGGTTGTGCTCAAGCCATCGTTTTTACCCACAGTGTCATCGCTATCTTGAATGAACACGTCAAATGCATCGGCCTTGCTTTGTGTTTGATCGTGGAGATTGTCGTTAGGATCATTCCAATCCGTTTTACCTGAACCTTCAACACCGTCATTATCATTATCCACAAGCCCATTTTCTTGGTGTGAATAGTTGTCAGTTTGCTTATAGGTAAACTTTAAGATAAAGTTATCGCCATCTGTGCCAAGAACGCTATCAACGATAAGTTCACCATAAGCGCCATTGAGTACAAAATCTTCACCTTCCGGAGCTACAAGGCTAAAGTTACCTTCTGCATCTTCTACTACAGTGAAAGTAACACCATCAATGGTGATTACACCGCCGTTCATAGAGTCTTTTGATGTGAATACAATTTGACCGCTGTCAACTGCCGTATCGCTTGCAAGATCGGAATCGTCTGTAAGTAGAGTTGAATCTGTAACAATTGCGCCTTCTGAGGAAGGTTCTGTTACAAGCTTCGCTTCGTCATCAACAAACTTCAAGATAAGACCGGAAGAGATACTTTCAGAGGCAGTATCTCCATCACCGTCAGTTGCGGTAACAGTTACTGTATATTTTACCAAGTCAGTAATTTCAAAGAATTCAGAGTCGTCATGAGCTGTAGAATTGTCATCTGCAGGATGATCGATTGCCACATACTGTTTCACCTGTACATGCGTGCCATCAAGGTAGATTTCAAAAGCTAATACCTTATCTGCACCTTCACCGATATAACCAAAGATTTTACCGCTTTCATCTTGATAAACAGTAATTTCTTCCCCACCGCTAGTGAGGTTGTGTTCAACAGTAGTATCTAGGGTAAGACTCTTTGTAATAACTGTCTTTGAACCCTCCGAATCTGCTCCCATGCTAACAGCAGCCTCTAAGCGTGCTATTTGGTCATCACTGATAAGAGCATTTAAAGGCTTGTTTGTAAGACTGTAGTCTTTTTCATCTATATAGCCTTCTTGGATGATAAGAGAATTGCTATACTTTTCTCCGTCCGCTTCTGTACCGTTCAGGTCATTATTATAGAGAACATCAAGTTCCTGTTGAATACCTTCAACGGCATCAGAATTAATAACAGGGCCGTCATCTTCGATGTTGACAGTAACTTCAATATCATATGTGTCACCTGTTACGGGGTTTTCTACAGTAACAGTAATTTTTCCGCCGTCTTTAGAGTCATCGTGTTCTTCGCCTGTGGCACCGTCATTATCATGGGCAACATTATCTTTCAAGGTAACAGTGAATGACTTACCGTCGGCACTTACACTTACATCATAAAGGTTAGAATCATAGGTTGCACCATTTTCGACAATGGTAAATTCTACAGGGTTACCCTCCGCATCAACGGTTGGCGCTGTCCATGTAGCTTCTTTAGAACTGGATTGAGAATCTTCTGCACTTAAACTGTTACTGCCTGTACCTGTAGAGAGGTAAGATTCGTCAACCGTAATGGTACCACCGTTTTCATCGGGCGCTGCGAAGGCATTTTCTACAGTAATGGTAAGGTCAGCAGACTTTTGGTCTCCATCACTGTCTTCTACTGTATAGGTGAACGTGAATATTTCTTCTTTAGAAATTTCACCGGCATCAAACTCATAGCGTCCGTCAGGATGCATGGTAAGAGTACTGTCACCATTTGTGATAATAATTTCTCCGTTTTCACCTGTAGTTTTTGTCCATGTGTCATCAGGAAGATCCACGTCTACAACAGGGATGTCATTACCCTTTTCATCTTGTTTCCAGCCGTCAGCACCTGATAGGTCATCACCGGAATCGTCGACATTTGTTGTGCCTTCACCCGTAATAACGTTACCTGTGATAGTTTCGCCTTCTGTTCCACTATCGGTATCGAGTTTAGCCTCGGGCTTATCATCATTAATGGTGATTGTTACGTCAACATGACCTGTCACATTGCCGTCCTCATCGATCACAGGAATTTTTACTGTGACATCGGCAGAGTCTTGACCTTCAGGATGTTTATAACTGTCAGTTTGGGTGAATTCAAGGTTGCCTTCTTTATCAAGTTCAAGCTTGCCAATGACATTGCCATCAGCGTCTTTTACGTCTAAACCATCCTTAGGAATATCGAAATCTCCACCACCAAGCTCATCTTTATTGAGCACGGTTTTATCGCTTTCAATAACATCTTTTGGATTATTTAAGTCGTTGTCAGAAGATTCAACTTTCGCAGTATATGTATCAAGTTCAGGAGCTTTGATTTCATGCTTGATACTATCGCCATCGCCGTCTTCAAAAGTGAAAATAACATCTCGATCGCTATTTAGGCTCGGGTAGGTAACAGTCCAGTTTTCATTATCATCGCTAGTCATGATTACATCACCAAATCTAACTGTGTATACACCGTTTTCATACGATGTTTCTACAACAATAGCGTCTTCCGGAGCCTTAGGATCGACAATTTCAACCCAACCACCTGCACCATCGTTAGCAGAAGCATCCCACTCTACGCCGGTTGTGTATGTTGCACCGTTAACAAAAAGGATTTTTCCTTCGCCATCGGCACCAAAGTCAACAACCATATTAGCGGTTACGTCTGTACCATCGTATGTACCTGTTACATCAACAACACCATAGCCTTTATCAAATATCTCCGTGTCTGTGTCTTTAGCACCGGGAGTATTGATAACAGGGCCATCGTCAAGGATGTCTACAGTGATATTAACATTCAAGCTTTCTTCTGCACCGCTTGTCTCATTACCGTCTTGGATAGAAACTTGAAGATTTTCGGCAGCAGTTTGTTCTTCGTTGTTGTTTTTGTTATCTGTGTGTTTATCGTAATTTTCTGTTTGCGTGTAAGTATAGTCAAGAGTAAACTCACCGGTACCGTCAGATGGGCCGGAAAGTTCAAATGCAAAATCACCATATTGACCGTCTACAGTCGCAGGGGAAAGAGTCCAACCATTGGTAACGTCATAACTAACGTCAAAAGCAACTTCCTCAAGGTTGCCATCACCGTCTTGATCTATTTTGAAGGAAATTTTACCACCATCCATTGTTTCAACAGAATTGAATACAATTTTACCGCTATCAGATGCATTAGCAGCAGACTCTTGTGTACCGCCTTTCACATATGAATCGTCGGTGTCTACGTTTAGATCGCTCTTACTGTCAACGATTTCAGGCGCATCGTTCGCGCCGTTTACTGTAACAGTAATCGTTTGCTTGGTGTAAGCACCATGCTCGTCACGCACATAAATATCAAAATTTTCCGAAACGGATTCTGGTTTACCGTCTGCATCAAGACCAAGATGTTGAACGCTGTCATTGTCTACGGTATAAGTATATTCTCCTGAACTGGGATCAATACTCAAAGTACCATACTGGCCCTCTATCTCGGTGGACAAATCATCATCTTTACCGGTAGGCGCATCAAGACCGTAGGAAAGTACTGCACCATTATCTGCATCAGTACCGACAGCTTGACCTGTAGCCACAAGGTTGCCGTTTTCATCGACATTGACATCTTCGGTAACAGACAAGTTACCATTATTGGCACCTAATTCTAAGGTTGGTTGATCGTTGGTACCTGTAACGGTTACTGTGACAACTTGATCCACAAATTCGCCGTGCGGATCTTTCACACGAATAGTGAATTCTTCGGTTTTTGTTTCACCTGCGGCCAATTTATTAGCATCTGCTTGATTCAAGGTATAGGTGTATTCATTACCATTAAGGGTCAGGTCACCATATACACCTTCGCTTTCTCCTACAATTTCATAAGTTAAACCGGAATCAGCATCGTCCACATCGGTAGCCACGATAATACCCGTAGCCGTTGGCGTTCCGTCAAAAGCAGTATTGGGGTCAAAGGCTTCGGTATCGGCATCGTCGGCTACACCTTGCTCTACTACACCAATATTGAGATCGGAAGTACCGGGCTTCACAGGTTGATCGGGATCTGTGGGGTCAAGAGGTTGATCGGGATCGAGAGGCTCAGGCTGCACAATTACAGGCGCATCGTTCGCGCCGTTTACTGTAACAGTAATCGTTTGCTTTGTGTAAGCACCATGCTCGTCACGCACATAAATATCAAAATTTTCCGAAACGGATT
>CAYJHY010000019.1:0-6097 GCA_964369875.1 uncultured Mailhella sp. | reverse complement strand
GAGGTTGATCGGGATCGAGAGGCTCAGGCTGCACAATTACAGGCGCATCGTTCGCACCGTTTACTGTGATATCCAAGCTTTTTGTATCCGTTGCACCGTGTGCATCAGTAGTTGTTACATCAAAACTTTCTGTTGGTTTGTCATTTGCACTAAGTGCATCAACCGCAGCTTTTTGAGCATCGGTTACGCCTAAGGTATAGGTATAAGAACCATCGGGTTGGACGACCAACTGGCCATAGGTACCGTCAAGGGTAAGGCCATTGTCGATGTTTTGATTATCAATTGTAATAGTTTGAGTTGCACCGTCACCATCGACATCGCTTACGCTCAATTGACCGCTTACGCTTGTATCATTTGAATCTTCGGTAACAACAGTATCTGTGTTTAGTCCAAGATTAAGTTCAGGTTTATCGTTGGTTCCATTTACCTGTACGGTAACGGTAATGGTTGTAAAATTTCCTTGAGGGTCAGTCACAACAACATTAAAACTCTCGGTTTCAACATCGCCTTCATTCAAGGCATTGTTAGCGTCATCTCTAAATATATATTCAAATTCACCTGTTTGAGAGTTCAACTCGAAACGACCATACGTTCCTTCGCCATCACCTTGAAGGGTAAAGGTAAAGGTTGTGGGACCGTCGGGGTCTACAGCATTGATTTGTCCGCGTGCGGTGAGGTCGCCTGCATAAGCAAGGTTATTGTCAGCAGAGTATGACCCATCTGCATTACGTCCAACGCCTGATTCATAAACATCCAAGATGTCTGGTGTTGCATCAGGGAAAGCGCCGGCTCCACCACCGGTTGAACCATCACCATCTGTAGAACCATCAGGGAAAACAGTAATGCCAGTAACGATAGGTGCATTGCCACCATCAATACTTTGGACTCCATCAAAATCTTCAAAATCTATGCTTCTTGCGGCTTGCGAAATATCAAGTCCACCAAGGTAATCAATACCACCGATAAGGTTCGCCCCAAGTCCGCCATCAAAAAAAGAACCGTCAGCGTTCACAGGAGCGGCCGCAGGACCGGCAGCCGGCATAAGATCGGTTGCGTTTAAAGCCGTGAAAAAGGTTTCACCATCAATTTCCGCACCCTCAATATCAAAGGTGGGCATGTTTTCGGCATTATAAACATCATAGAAATCAGTAAGAGAGATGGAACTTCCATCCTCAAAACTCAAAACAAGATTATCATCAACACGATTCAGGCTAACATCGCTTGTTGGAAAATCAAAAACTATAACTTCATCTACTTGTGAAGCTTGAACAATTTGTGTTCCTGCAACAGGTTTAGTCAAATTAATGGCCATAAAAACCTCATTATTAAAAAACGTGAATATTCAAAAAAATACTTACAAAAGTATAATAGAGACCGTGCCCTATATCTTTCTGCAAATTAATGAAGGCAGACCTGATAAAAGGGTAACAACATAGAGCTACTATTATTGCGTAGCACTAATGGAGGGTGAATGTTTACTTAAAAAACAATACCTATTTATATAGTAGAGACCACGCCCTATACCTTTCTGCAGATTAATGAAGGCAGACCTGATAAAGGGAACGACATAGAGCCACTGTTATTGCGTGGCACTAGTTGGGTAAGGTGAGAGTATACTTAAAAACTACACCTTTTTTACGACGGGCAAGCGAAAACGTAAGCCTCATATTAAACAAATCGGCACACATATTAAGGAATAGATTCAAGCAAAAACGACCAAGAACATTCTGTTTAAATCAATCCAATCTTTTTATTCCTCGGCAGAGAATACAGACACCAAACACACACACTTCTTTTTTTTGGCATCAATCTCATAAGATATAAAATAAGTAACTATTCTTCCTTTGTCAACCTATTTATATACACATAAAATTCAAAACCCTTACAAAACTATTTTTATTGTTATTATCATTAGTTATAACAATATGCACAGCAATCACAAAAATACATAAAACAATAACCAGCAAAATATAGAATTACGCATAATTTTACAAACAAACGACTTATTTATACAGCATAAAGCATCTACACAACAAAAATATAGTTATTTTTATATTACGTCATACATGTCCTTACTTAGTCGATGCTGAAAAAGTCAATTTTTGACTTTTTCAAAAAGGCACGTTGCCTTCAAATGTCGCTTTGCGAACGCCTGAAGTGAATTCAGGCTCATTTTACGGCACGCAAAGTTTGGAACAAGTTCAAACTTTGATAAGTCGATTCTGAAAATTTCATTTTTAGAATCAAAATTTGCAAAGAAATAGCATGTCCCATGCTTATTTCTTGCAAATTTCTAAGCCTGTTTTTGCTATAAAGATTTTTATTTATAGCAGGTTACAATAATTTTCAGCATCGACTACTTAAATTTAGCACATGATAAAAGCTCTCGGCATGGATTTTTTTGACGATTATTTTAGTTAAAAAATATTTAGCACGTTTTAAAAAAACTATTTCCCCCACTACATCCAAAAAGTTTTTTAGGCTTACTTACATAAACCCCATTTCGGTTCTCCCTGCGTCAGATTTTACTTGTTTTGAAAGAGAGAGGACATAGACCCACATGACTAAAAAGCAAGTCAAAGCAAAACAAAAAAGACTGCCGTTATCATCCAACAGAGCAGTCTTTTTTATAAAACAGACTATTTCAGTACATATATTTAAAATTTATACTGAAACATCGCTTGCACTCCATGGCTTGTTTCATGTTTAGAAGTTTGCAAGTCGTAATTTAAGCCAAAGCTGATATTATTCTTCGCAAGTTCAAGGCCAAGTCCCCCGTTGAAAGTAATAGTATCCACATTTTCCACATGATAGGAGGAAGAACCCACTACATTTGGTATGGAAGAAGTGGGGCTTGCTTCCAACTCTCCAAAGGAACACGTCACACCAAGATCTAAGCGTGGTTTGATATTCCAAGCGTTTGCCGTGGAATATTCTTTCGAAAGGCTTATCCCCATGGGAATAGAGAAGATATTTTGACTATCAAAATCCCCATGCACAACAGTGGAACCACTTATTTTTACATCATGCGAACTTGTTAATATATTTGTGTATCTCAAGCCGATAAAGGGAGTCACATCGAATGATTGCCATTCAAATGGGTAGGCTGCTTGTGTGCCCAGTGTAAAAACATGACTGTGAATATTTGCCTTTGCTTGTGGAGCGCCAAGAACGGAGGCCAAAGATTGCTCAACATCGTTATAAACAAAAGTATAACCCATATCTGCCGATAGATCAAAACCATTCCAAGGCCTTGCACCATACAAAGACAATCCTACAAAATTAAAATCATTTGTTGTTTGATTAAAATCTCCGTCTGATTCCGAAGAACCTCCGCCACCGTTTATGGCAAGGCCGAAGCGATATTCATTCTGGGAAGTGTAGTCCACACCAAAAGATAAACCACCGAGACTACTCTCATATCCGTTATCAAATGAACCTGATTCAAAACCGCTTGCATTCGTATTACTATAAAATGGTGTCGCCCAGACTGCAAGCCCGTTTCGTATGGCAAAAGATTCACTGCCTGCTGATAAACTGCTATTTTCATCACGAATATCTTCAAGGTAGGCGACGTTGCTACTTTGAGAGTTTACAAGATTTGTGCGGTTTTTCTGAATTGTTTCGGCAGAAATATTACTGATGTTAAAGGAGTTTGCAGAAGTGTTCGCCGCAACGGAGAATTGCAAAAGACTTTCGCTTGTCTTTGTTACAAGTGCGGGATTATTTTCACCCAGACCATTTTCATTATCAAAAAGTGTAGTAAAAAATCCCCGACCGGAAAGAGGATTATCATAATCAGTGGTAAAGTTTTGTAAATAATGGGCGGTAGCAATATCCATATCGTTATAGATTGCTTTGAGTTCTTCGACTGATTTAGGAGCAAGCTTTACAGTGTATGAATTTGGATCCGAGTTTACCACATCGCCTTTATACAAGGAAAACGATGAGATTAAATTATCACCTTCCCATGCTCCTTGAGCTATGTTCGAATCAGTGCTGGTAAAATTGTTTGTCACTACTATTGTTTGCCCAAGTTGCGGATTTACAAGTTGCAATTTAGCATTTGCTTCAACTGTCAACTTAGGAAAAAAAGTCATTGGAACCAAGGTGGTTGCATCAGGATCAGTTGGGGTAGGTGCAGGCTCTTCAATTGCGTACTCATAGGAATAACCCTGAAAAACCGTAGCTGACGTGTAAAGTGAGGTGTTTACAGAGAAAATTGTGTTAGCGCCAAAAGTTGCACTGGCAAGATGTATTGTACTCGAATAATCCGTTCCATTATAATCGACAGTGCCTAAGGAGAGCCCTGCACCATTTACTGTTAAGTGTCGCACCCCTGAAATTGTGTTATTAAGTGCAAAAAAGTTGTTATTGTTTTGTCCATTAATATTTACATCATAAAAAAGCATACTATTGGATCTTATACTGTCGTTCATTATAAAACCGCCATTGCCCAACATGCTAAAGTTCAAGTTTACAAATACATCATGCCTGCTATCTTCAACGTATATGGCATTATAACCTGAACTATCCATATTACCGCTAAAAACATTAATGCGGTTATTTGCTAGAAAATCTAAATCTCTATTGGTCCATATTGCCCCACCGGCGCCATTGGGAGCTGTGGTTTTATTACTGATAAAACTTGCGTCAATATCTGATATAGTCGCCATTGCTATATTAGTTGCGGCGAAGTTATACAAAGCACCACCATTCTCACTCGCAGTATTTTCTATGAAAACACCATTGAGAGCGCTTATAGTGCCTCTATTGGCAATGGCTCCACCTGCATAATTTGAAGTATTACCCACGAAGTTAGCATTAATTGATCCTATGCTGCCTAGTTCAGCATTAAAAATTGCTCCGCCTCCGGGATAATACGGAGGATCAGTGCTTTCGTCTTTCACGCCTACTGACTGATTGGCTATAAATGTACCGCTAATGGTGGCTATACTCGTGTCGCCGTTATTAAATATAGCTCCCCCCCATTTATCGGCACTATTGCCTACAAAGGCACCCGCAATAGATTGAGTATTTCCGAGATTACTAATTGCGCCTCCGTTTGTATTTGAAGTATTGCCAATAAAAACTCCGCTCAAGGAGTTATCATTACCGAGATAGACAGTAATAGCCCCACCATGATTATCAACATGATTAGCTATAAAAGTTCCGCTCACATTACTATTGTCAACACCCCAAAGCGAAATAGCTCCTCCACTATCTGCAGCAGTATTGCCGACGAAAGAAGCATTTATTTTTAAATTATGAGTAGCAGAAACTTCAATGGCTCCCCCTCTATTAGCAGAAGTTAGTCCGTAAAAAACACCGTCACTCACATCTGTTGTGAGAGCACCTATGCGAGCCAAAGAAATTGTGGGATCAGTTACAGTGTACTCTAAACTTTGCCCTGCAATGTTCAGAGTAAAATCATGCAAACCACCAAATCCAGAAGCGATCTTATAATTGGGATTACTTTCAAGCACCATGGCATTAGCCAAACTTTCAGGCGTGTCAAATAGAGCAGGGCTATTAAGTCCGTTTCTAAATAATAAACCATAATTTTTGCTAATATCATTTTCTAGTAAAGTAAACGTGGAGTAATAGCTTGTGCCTGCTTGTACTTCTTCAACGGTCAAATAATCACTCATGGGCAAGGCGAAAGCCTCTGCTTTTTCGAGTATAAGCGCATTTACCGCCAAAGAAAGGGAGGCAGTCAGCGCCCCTACCACGGCTAACGACCCAAATGTATTTAATAGATTACATTTTTTCAATACAGAAAGATAACGGTTTTTTAGACTTCCTATGGCGTTTTTTGATTGCATACTCCACTCTCCTAACATGATAACGTGATAAAACAAAAGAATCGTACAAAAAAACAACTATATAAGTAATATATTTTTGACAAAAATGCAAGAGAAATACACAGTTAACACAAGATTTCCACGTCATTCCAATTTGCTTATTCTTAGAAGGATAAAAAACCTTTATATACACAATTTTGTATTTTTTAAAATTTTTTCTAACAAATTTGACATAAGCTACATTTTTATTGTACACATAACTTTCCATTTTTATTTTTACATGGAGGACAAAT
>CAYJHY010000018.1:0-19161 GCA_964369875.1 uncultured Mailhella sp. | reverse complement strand
TTATTTTTTGTGGGTTATTTTTTGTGGGAGAGGGAAAACCCATTTTTTGTAAAAAATGGCGTTTTCCCCCTCCCACACCCTCCCCCTTTCTCAAAAAAACTTTAATTTGAAAAGGGGAGTAATAAAATATCAGTCTTTTGTGTGTTAAAACTGCACCGACACATAAACATATAAAACAAAACTCAATAACATACTGTAATACTAAATATATCCACCAAAAAAACACAAGAAACTTTTACTATAACAAGAATATATGCTTTTTCAGGAAGGGGGGAGTTTGAGGGGGGAAACCTCCTAGCTAATATTGAGCAGAGCGAAATTTAGCGTCATTTCGTTGTTGGCTCAAAAAATAGGGTTTCCCCCCTCAAAAAATCTCTTTCCACATCTAAAAAACTATATCCCATCGGGAAGCATGCCTTTTAGGCATAGTTGACCTGTAGCGGCAAGGGCGGAACGCCAGTACGGTGAGGAAATATCGATTTTTCTTCGTTTTGCCGTCACGAGATCAAAGGGAAGATGCACATAATGCCCCAAGACTTTGGCGATTACAGTGGCGGTTCTTCCGCTCATGGCGGCGTGCACGGCATATCGTCCCAAAAAGCCACAATACACTCTGTCTCCGGGGTTTGCGGGAACTGCCCTAACAATATAACTCGGGTCGATATACTTGAGGCCGATGGGTATATCTTTATCTTTGAAATAGTCTTTGATTTCTTTTTGTAAAAATTCGCCCACATCCTGCAAAACCGTGTTTCCGGAACTGTCTGTTTCATTGGTGGAGGGTAAGAGATGTTGCCCTGCGCCTTCTGCCACCACGATAACCGCATGCTGACGATGCTTTAATCGTTCTTCAAGGGCGGGCAAAAACCCACCTTCACCGTGTAAGCTGAACGGAGTTTCCGGCACCAGTAAAAAATTAACCACGCTGAGTGACAGGGTGGCGTGGGTGGCGATAAAGCCTGATTCTCGACCCATCAGTTTGACTAAACCGATACCGTTATGCATGCCGATGGCCTCAGTGTGCGCGCAAGCCAAAGCCTGTGTTGCCGCTTCCACCGCGGTTTCAAACCCGAAGGATTGAGAAACAAAGTTTATGTCATTATCAATGGTTTTGGGGATACCAATGACAGAAATTTTCTTGCCTTGCTTTTCCACTTCCCGATGAATGGCATTCGCGGCTTTCATGGAACCATCGCCCCCAAGAACAAACAGCATATCGACTTCGAGACGTTCCAGAGAATGGACAATTTCTTCAAAAGATTGCGCTCCGCGGGAAGAACCTAAAATAGTTCCTCCAAACATATGAATATTACTGACATTTTGCGCCGTAAGTTCCATTACTTCATGGCCATATTTTGGAATAAAGCCCTCAAGACCAAAGCGAATCCCCAAAATGGAACGCATACCGTAACCATGCCATAATTCCATAACGATGGAACGGATAACATCGTTTAGGCCGGGACATAAGCCACCGCAAGTCACAATGGCGGCCTTGCTTTTAGCTGGATCAAAAAATATTTTTTCCCTTGCCCCAGCTTCTTCAAAAGTCATGGGCATACAGACTTTCTCTGCATCATCCAAACCATTGATAAACTCTTCATTCAGATAGATAGGAACAAGCTTTTCAGGCGCGAAAGGCGGATAAATAGGGGTTGGCAAAGTAGCCTCTCCCAAAGTTTCCATAATCATTTGACACTTCGACATACAATAAAACCCCTTCTAAGAAAATTTATAAATCCATTCTCTAACTTGTTATTTCTGGGAGGAGAAAAACCTTTTTTGTGAACAAAAAAGCGTTTTTCCGTCCAACAGATGTTCGACTCACCCTCATGTGAATCTAATTTGAGGGGTTTCATCCCTCATACTCCCCACCAAAGGGAATGATTCCCTTTGGAAACCTCGTAACTTTTCTTTTTACTTGCAAAAGCAAGTAAAAAGAAAAAGGTTGAGGGGGTTTGGGGGAAATCATTTCCCCCAAAAATAGAAAAATAAACAAATTAAACTGACGTGATTCTCTAAAGGCTCATTCTATACGCTGTAAAAAAACACAAAAAGAGTTAAAACTTTCTATTTCATTTTAGGGAAATAAAAAAAAGAGTTTTCCCTCTCAACCCAAAACCATGCCGCCCTAACCAATTGGTTTTTCAGGAAGGGGAGGGTTTGGGAGGGGAAAACTCATTTTTGCCTCAAAAATGGGGTTTCCCTTCCCAAAGTGTTTGTATTGCTACTCGCTGTCTTGTAACACTTTATCGCCAATAAGGGCTTCGGCAAAGTCGTCGGCATGGAAAGGACGCAAGTCTTCCATTTTTTCACCAAGCCCGATAAAAGTAATAGGAACTTCGAAAAGTGAAGCCACCGCAAGGGCTACCCCGCCTTTGGCGGTTCCGTCAAGCTTGGTCAAAATAATTTCATCCACTCCGCCAAATTCTTTGAATACCTTGGTTTGTTGCAAAGCGTTTTGGCCTGTAGTGGCATCGATAACCAAAATACTGCGGTGTGGTGCGCCTTGGTGCTTTTTACCGAGAACATTACGAATTTTTTGTAATTCATCCATCAAATTGCTTTTATTATGCAATCTGCCTGCGGTATCGATAAAGATAACGTCGTGACCGCCTTGCACAGCTCTGTCCATAGCCTCATAGGCTACGGCTGCCGGATCCGCCCCGCTTCCTTTGGAATAGAAATCAACATCGATACGTTTCGCCCATGTTTCCATTTGTTCAACTGCGGCGGCACGGAAGGTATCGGCACCTGCGATTAATACTTTCTTCCCTTGCATTTTTGCCCGATAGGCTAGCTTTGCAATGGTGGTGGTTTTACCAACACCGTTAACCCCAACCATCAACACGACTTCGGGAGCATTCACGGAAACTATACGCTTTGGCATACGGAATAAAGTACGGACTTCTTCTTGTAGGTAAGGCAAAATATCTTTACTGTTTTCAAGTTTATTAATTCTTGCGTGCTCACGTAATTTAGCAACAAGTTTAAGGGAAAGTTCTGTTCCCATATCTGACATAATAAAAAGCTCTTCCAAGTCCTCAAAAAAGGCTTCACCAAGTTTATCATGTCCTGCAAAAAGATTTTGTAAACCTTTATTCAGTTGGTTTCTGGTTTTGGTCAATCCCTCACGGACTTTTGAAAAAAGTAAATCACGTTCATCTTCTTCGTCTTCAAGTTCCAACGCAAGGGCTAAACGGTATTGCAATTCCGAACGGAAGTCATCAAGATAAAAATAATCCATCTTTTCAAGCCATGTTTTAAAATCATGGCAGAAAACCTTGGCTTCATCTTCGGGGGTTTCAAGGGCTTTGAGCAAATAACCGAGACGTTTCCAGAAACGATCGTCCGCTTCTTCTACTCCATCCAAAATAACTTTAAGCCAAGCGGAAAGCTTGGAAGGGCCTTGACGGAGTAAAAGCACCAAGTCATCAAACTCTTTATCGCCACTTTGTATGAGTGCTTGACTTTGGGTCGGAGCTTGGATGGGCTCTTCAATATAAGTGGAGGTGCTTTCTTGGGCTGGTTCTGTTTGTGTGTGGGGTTCAGACTGTTGAATTTCTTCTTGAATAGTTTGCTCGACAGATTGAACAGGCTCTGCTTGTACGATAGGTTCGACATTTTCAGCTAGTCCCGTTTGCTCGACAGGTATAATATCTTCTGTGACATGGTCATCGACAGATGTAGCTGTTACTACTTCCTCGACAAGAGCTTCAGATATAGTTTCGCCTGTTCCAACTTCTTCAGATTCAGGCTGTGCTTGAATAGGTTCATCGATGATTACAGACTGCTCAGGAGAAGTATGCATCGCTTGCACTTCTGTTACTTCCTCTGCTATTCTTTGCTCGGTTGTTTCTGTTTGTTCTTCCGAAGAATCGCTGTCACTTGCTTGAGGAGAGAACTCTTCATTCAAGTTTTCAACATCGGTTTTATTTTCATCACTTGCCCTGTCGGCTTCGCTTGGTAATTCCCCACCCTCAACGCCAACTTCTGTTGATTGCAAGTCATCTTTTACTTCTATATTTTCTGATGTTTCGGATTTTACCCCAAATATTTTTTTGACAGCGGAAAAAAAGCCCATAAAAATCTCCTCAATTAAACACTACATAAGTACATATATTTTCTTTGTTCTCTTCTACCATATTATTAAACTAAGCTCAATCAATAAAAAGACTCTTACAAAAAATGAGTACATAAAAAAAGACTGTGACAAACTTTCGTTTATTACAGTCTTTAGAAGTAATGAATATTTTAATATTATAATTGCTTTCTGTCAGGCAATGGCTCCGGCACCATGTTTTTGTGGAAGCTTAATATCTTTTTATAGTGCATAGGAATCAGTTTTTGTGCCGCATAATTTTTTATCACAAAATCCCTTGCGCTTTTACGAAGTTTTTTATCTTCGTCTTCACTGATTGAAAGGGCTTGGATGACGCTGTCCGCAATCGACATGGGGCTGAAAAAGTCTGCCAAGAAACCATTGACCTTATGTGTGATGATGTCACGCACGGGTCTTGTGTCAGAAGCAATAACTTTTGCACCACAACACATCGCTTCCAGAAGAGAGGTGGGAAGCGGCGGTCTTGCGCTCATATAAATATGGGCGGCTGATTTTTGTAACAAAATACAATATTCGTTCCATGTAAATTGACCGAAAAGGTGTACTCTGTCCCCTGCAATTTTCATAAGCGTTGCGCAATCGGGATGTTCCATGGCAAGGCCAACGTTGTGGGTAACGATAACGACACGGCTGTTGGGTCTTGCTCCCAAAATTCTTGGGATAGCCTGACACACAGTGGAAAAACCTGCGTATTCGTTAGGATTTCTTGAAGAGTAGGTTATAAGTTCAGAATGTTGGATAAGTTCCAAAAATTCCGGACGAACCTTGCTTTTGATTTCCTCGTCGCTGGTATTTGCACTAAAGAATTCAATATCAATCCCCATGGGTAAGACTGATATTTTATCGGAAAAGACAGTGGGGAAACTTTCTTTCTGTACTTTAGAAGGAACGATTGCGCCATAACAACTCAAAAGAGAGCTCAATTGAAAAGCGTTTCTAAGATGCATGGGCTTTTTCTGAGAAGCAGCCAGCTTTCCTTTACTTACTAATATATCATCAACAAAACTGTTGTAATACAAGTCAAAATAGACTATGCGACATGAGTGCGGAAAGATATTACCGATTTCTGTACTACAAGGCTCGGTTGCGATAACAACATCGGGGTAAAAACCATTCTTTTTAAGCTGTTGCATGGCATGAGCAAAGGCTTCAATCTGATGCACAGCATTCAAAGTGATTTGTTCCGCAAGGGGATAGGTTCCCGGCACTTTAGGATAGCGAATACTAAAGTGACGAACATTGGGTATGGAATAATCTCTGCGCTTGTGTTCCGAAAGAAATACTATTTCATTTTTTTCATCATGGCCTAACTTATCGGCAACATAAGGTACCAATAGTCGGAAAAACCCCGGGAAATAAGTATCTAAAAACAAAATACGCATAGCGTCCCCTTTTCAGTTAAAGCCCACCCATAACGAGTGGGCTTCTATTATTAGCAAGTTTCAGTAAATAATTCAAGCTTTATTTTAAACACGTCATTCCAATTCTCTTTAAACCTAAAAACTTGACACACTATAAAGTGTATTTTTTATAAGTCTACCATCCCATTATTATACTTTTTTGAGGAAAGAGGGGAGGGTTTGCCTATGGAGAGGTTGGAAAACTCCCTTTTGTACACAAAAGGGGTTTCCCTTTCTCCTAAGAATAAACAAATTGGATGAGGTATTATTTTAAACTGCACCCGGATTTTCAGGGAGTGCGCGAGCAACTTGCAAACCTTCAGGGGTTCTTAGTACAGCATCTAGCGCGCTGACAACATTTTGATCATAACCATGGTCACTACGTAAAAACTCTAAGGCATCATCAATAGTAATACCACGGCGGTAAGAACGAGGAGCTGTCATAGCGCAGAAGGTGTTTACAACACCCAAGATTCTCGCATGCACTGCAATTTCTTCAACAGGCAATTTACGAGGATATCCCTTACCGTCAAGACGTTCATACATATCATGAACAGCTTCCGGAACAGGCAAGTGGAAATCAATTTCTTTCAAAGTAAGCCATGCTTTCTCCGGAATACTGAGAAGCTGAGCTTTTTCGTCTGCGGTCAAAGAACCTTGCTTTAAGAGCAAATCTCTTGAGATAAAGAGCTTACCGATTTGCGAAAGGTTTGCGGCAATAGCAACGGTATTCACATCGTTATCGGGCAAATGCATAGCTTGACAAACAAGCACGCCTAATTGTTCCATGCGACGTGAGTGCCCTGAAAGGTATGGATCCATACTTTCCACCGCACGCACAAGCGCTTGCATGGATTTTTCTTGAACATGACGCTTTGCGTTACTTTGGCGTCTAAATTCTGTAATGTCGGTAAAAGTAATCAATGCTGCATTTTGATACTTACGAGGAGCTTTGGCAACCTTTGGTTTTTCCTCACCCTCAGCAGCAGGCACTTCGTTATCCAAGAACGGATAGAAGGTCAAACGAAGCAGTCTTGTTTCTTTACCTAGCATGGCTGAATATTCCGCAGTCAAAGATTTGGCGGTTTCAGAAGCTTTGGCGATACCGGAAAGAAGTTCATGAGTAAAGGTAGGGTCGAATATAGGAGCAATATTTTCCCCTTCCAAATTATCATTTTTACACGAACAAAGTTGCATAAAGGCACGGTTAGCCATGATAATTTGTCCGGTAATATCTGCGGCCAAAAGACCGGTATCCAATGCGGCGTTAACGTTATCCAAAATACGTTTTTGGTCGTCGATAAGGTTGAACAAGCTTTCAAAGCGTTTAGCGTTGGCCTTTTGTTCGCGACCTACGGCAATCCACCATAAAAGTGCTAACACAAGGATAAAGCCGGCTGTTAATGTTGCGGCAAAGCCGTAAATTTTTACAGCTTCTTCATCAAGTTTGGCCTTGATATAGTCTGCAGGAATTTCAACAACTACCCACCAATTGAGACGAGGCACAAATACCGCACTTGACCATACAAAAACATTGGGGTCAGACACGGAAGGTCTGTATGCAAAAGGCATACTTTCGCCTTGCAAATCCACATAGTCTTTGGAAAGTGATGAGAATTGCATGCTTTTCTCATCCACGATTTCAAAATTATCACCATTTTTTTGAACAATATAAGGCGTTGTGTTGGCACCGCTTTGGTTGTCGTAAGTCAAAAAGAGAGCTATATTGGAAATAACAGGTGAACTTAGGAGCAAAGTTCCGATAGGGCCTGCGTCATCATCTTGTGTAAGCACAGGACTTAGGGGATCCGCAAAGTGCATAAGAAGTCCGTTTTGGTAACGAACAATAGGAGCAAACGAGGTTGCATTGTTTTTAATAGATTCTTTTGCAACATTGACTTGCACATCATCGATAGGGGCAGGGCGTGCTTGAGATGCCAAGAAGGTTACGCCTTCATTATCGAGCAAGCGTGCATCCACATAACCGTTTAGGTTAATGAAGTCCACCAAAACGTTACGCATAAGCGGAACTTGTTCGGACAAAGAGGAAACGCCCACTTCTTCTTCGTTGAGAAGGAGGGCTTCTTCATTATTCAGCGAAGCGGCCTCGGTTGCAAACAAGCGGAAAAGTTCAGAAGAACTTACCCGTTTTGATTGGGCAATAAGGGAGTCCGTCCACAAATTAATAGTGGACACTGTGTTTTGTGTCCAAGTGGAAAGAGTTCCTGATTCTTGCTTTAGAACCTCTTCTTTTGTTGTTTTAAATTTATCCTCAGCAATTACATAGGCAACCCCACAGACCACCCCTGCAACAACAAGCATGAACATAAACATAATAAGCTTACGAAATTTACCGGTTTTCACCTTCATCTCTTCCATCGCTATCTCCTACAGCAATTTCAATACGTTTTTTATATTTATTACTTCTTTTTTGGTCTCATATGTACCCAGCGCCACTCCTCGTTAATCGAAAAACGAGGATCATAGTTGCTCAATACTTTATGAGAAAAAATTCTGTTGGATAAGTTATCCAAAATTAAAACGTCATCATCAACATATACTCCAAGAACTGCGTGTGCAATCCCACGGATGGTTTCAAATACAACGATAATTCTCATTTTATCGGTTGGAAAACCAAGATCCTTTAGAGTATAAAATTTTGCAATGGCATAATCTTCACAGTCACCTGAGTTCTTAACCATTTCATCGGGAATGGCCCAGTAGTCAGGTTTTTTATACACATTTCGAATGTCTTCACGATAGGGGTACTGGTTCCAATACTGGTTTACCAAAGAAAGCTGAGCTTTCACATCCCCATTTAAACTGTTGTATTTATTTTTAAATTCCTGATACGATCCACGCCACTTTGCACCCTCCGGAAAGAAATTGCTTTTCGCCTGTTTATTCAAAACAGATATCCAAGCCGGAATTTTATCCTTTGCCGCCCGAAACTCTACTGTCCCAAACAGTTTTGGCACTTCCGCAAAAACTATTTTTGGAAAAAATAAAGCAATCATCAAACAGCCTACCAAGAGGATAGCATATTTTCGAGTCGATATAATCACTCAAGCCTCGTATATCCTAGCGCTCCTTTAATGCATATTGGCTAGCTTTTGTAATAGGTTTCAGCAAATAACTGAGCACGGTTTTTTTACCTGTCAAAATATCTACTGTGGCCACCATACCGGGGGTAATCGGTAAAACTTCCCCTTTATGTACTATGGCACTTTGTTCGGTACGTACTTTTACTAAGAAGAAGACATCGCCTCTTTCATTGGTCACCGTATCCGCGCCAATTTGTTCAACAGTTGCCCTCATACTACCATAAATAGATGAGTCATAGGCTGTAATACGAACAACTGCTTTTTGGTTTGGGTGAATAAATGCAATATCTTGAGGACGAACTTTAGTTTCAATAACCAATGTGTCATCAAGGGGAACAATTTCCATAATGTTTTCACCGGGCTTTACAACACCACCCTTGGTGTTAAGCAAAATCCTGTTAACAATACCACGAACTTGTGAGCGAAGTTCGGTTCTGGTTACACGGTCTGTCCCTGCGGTTTGGTTTTCACGCAAAGTAGCAAGCTCAGTTCTCAGCATATTGATTTCTTTTACAATCTCAGACTCAAACTCACGTCTTCCCAGAGAAATTCTCTCGTCAATTTCTTCGGATTCTGCTTCAATTTTAGCTATCGAGTTTACAACAGCACTGATATCACCGCTGATTCTCACTGCTTCTTGTTGCAAGTTGAGAAAGTCAACTTCTGCATATAGCCTTCTGGCCACCAAAGGTTTCGCCAAATCAACTCGTTTTTGAACGAGTTCGAGCGCCTGTTTATAGGTTTGCTCTCTTGAGCGAGCTTCATTTAACTCTTGGCCTTTTTGCTCTTTTTGACTGAGCAAAATTTGCCTTGAACCTTCTTGTTGTCGTCTTCTGGACTCGTAGGTTTTTTCTTGCGCTTCAACGATTTGCGGAGCAGTAATCATGTATTGTTCCGGAAAAATCGGTTCTTCACCTTTTAGTTCCGCTTCCAAACGAATAAGCGCCAATGTTGCTTCTGTAATTTGGGTTTCTGTATCACGTAAAAGACTTTCTGCCGTAACGTTATCTACTCGAGCAAGGATTTGCTCGGGTTCAACGGTTTGACCTTCACGCACCAGAATCTCACTGAGAATACCACCCTCAAGGTGCTGTACCAACTGCGTTCTTTGAGAAGGAACAACTTGCCCTTGTCCTCTTGCCACTTCGTCAATGCTGGCAAAGGAAGCCCAAACAACAAAGAACACCAAAAGAGAACAAAAAGATACTACGATATACTTGGAATAGGTCGAACCTCTGTCAAACCAAGCTTCATCCACGCGACTCATAAATTCTTTATCTTCTTCGTGGAAGGGAGATTTCTTCATCTCCATAACTTTTTCGCGCTTACCCTTTTTGATCATTCCAAGTTCGGAATCTTCTTCCGCAACCTTTTCTTCTTCAAAAGCACGACTAAAAATGCTGTCCTTGTCAGATCCTTTTTTCAAATCTGAAGCATCTCTTTTAGGGCGAGAATCTTCATCGTCAAGGCCAAAGGCTCGGCTAAAAATTGACTGCTCTTCTTCTTGGATAGGGGCAACACTTACTGCAGAAAGCTTAGGTTCAACATCCGTTTTTTCCAAGTTTGGAGTTTCACCTTCTTTTTTTGTCGCTTCACCTGTTTCACCGTCTTGTTTTTCTGCTTGCGCTTTGGTAGCTTCAGGCTTTTCCGTTTCAACGGTTTTTGTTTCGGGTGTAACTTTGGCGGAAGCATCGTTACTTGCTAAGCTTTGAGGTGTTTTTTCGGGAGTAATCCCTTGTTTAGACTCAGCCTTCACGGCGTTTGCCTTTTGTAAGGGGTCTGCCTGAGCGGTCTTTTCATTATTTATTTGTGTTTTCACTGCGTCATTCTTCTTAGATTGAATTTCGGCAGTCGTTTGCGTTGCTTCTTGTTTGAGAGGTGGACGTACGGTATTTTCAGTTTTCTTATCGGCAGCAGAAGCAACACCGACAGCCGAACTTCCAGTTAAGGCCGTTTCTTTATTTTGTAAAGAGCTTCCGACATTAATCTTTTTCTCATTTTGCACAGCATCTTTACTCAAATCCGAATTTCTTACGCCATCCATAACAAGATTTGTTTGTGTTTTTGGCGCTTCGGTTTCTACAGCTTGTTGCATCAAACTTGGACGATTTACTCCCTGAGCAAGAGGAGCCTTGTCTTTGATCGGAGAATCTATTTTTTTCTCATTTGATACTGAAGTTCCCGTGGGTTTATTTGCGGAACTATCTTCTTCATCATCCATTAAGCTTAAACGATGCAGATTATCGCAAGCGGCCAATAAATCCTCTTTGCGCTCTTCTTTTTTCTCGGTTTTATCTTGTATAACGTCTTGATCTGACAAAGAAGGTCGCATATAGCTATTGGTTACACGCGTTGCGGCGCCACCAGTGTCCTGATCGCTAAGTGATGGACGCATATAACTTTTAACACCGCTTTGTCCTACAGTCGGAGTAGATGCGTTTTCAGTTTTTTGCGCTTGGCTAACTTTTAAACCATCATCACGGGTTGCAAGAGAACCATAAGTGTTTTTAGGGGATTTATCACCCAAAGCACCACTTGGAGCTTGAGAAGAAGCCCCTACGGATTTTTCTTGATTTTTCATATCTTTTGAATTCATATCAACACCTTATATGTTTAGGCACACATTTTAAGCAGGAAGCTTGATTTTATCTAAAATGGCACCTTTTGGACCATCGGCAATGACATAACCATCCTTCAATACAATTACTCTGTCAACAAGCTGCATAAGACTCATTCTGTGCATGTTGATAATAAGGGTTTTGTTTCTGATATGAGGACGCAAACGCTTGATAAGTGCAGATTCTGTACTACCGTCCATGTTACTGGTCGGCTCGTCGAAAATAAGTACATCGGGGTCCATCAGAAGCGCACGAGCCAAAGTTATGGCCTGTCTTTGTCCGCCGGAGAGGTTACCCCCCCTTTCCACAACAGGCATACTATACCCTGCAGGGTGATTTTGAATAAAATCGTTTACTCCCGCAAGCCATGCGGCTCTCAATAAAAGTTTATCGTTAACAAATGGCATACCAAGACAAATATTGTCACGAACGGTTCCTTGGAAAAGCATGGCTTCTTGAGGAACATAGCCCATACGTGAGCGCATTTCTTTTTTATCAAGCTGGCGCATATCAACACCACCAAACTTAATAACCCCATTATTTGGCTCGATAAGGCCTGTAATAACACGAGCAAGCGTGCTTTTACCGGATCCCATGTTACCGATAATACCGATTTTTTCACCGGGGGCAATTTTGATACTCACATCAGACAAAGCAGGCAAAGGTGAACCCTCAAAAGAAAAATCTACATGCATAAGCTCGATGCTATGTGGCAAGTGACCGAAATCAACAGTACTTGAAGAAAATTCATCAGGCAAGTTCATAAGGTTATTCAAGTCTTTTAAAGCACTCTTGGTTCCCTGCCAACGAGGTAAAAGCCCGCCAAGTTGAACAATGAATGACATGGAGCGCGCGGTCAACATGTTAGACGCAATAAGACCACCCATAGTAAGGGTTTGATCGCTGATAAGATATACACCCCAAACAATAATACCAAGACTTACAAAGTGGGTAAGAAGCAAGGCCATATTGTTTGTACGAGATTGTAAACGCTTACTTTTTTCATTCTGGTCTGAACTGTAGCTGGTGATTTTTTCCCAGTTACGCATCATACGAGGTTCAGCGGATGCTGTTTTAATAACTTCGGTACCTGTAATCATTTCCACAAGGAGGTTGTTCTTCTCTCTTTCCCCTTGTTGCTGTACATTCGCCTGTTTATACAAGTTTTTTTGCAAGCTGATAATAAAAGTCAAAAGAATAACAATGGCAACACAAGGCACGGCAACCAAAGGACCGCCGATAAAAAGAACAATCGTCAAGAAGAAAATAAGGAACGGAAAGTCCACAAGGGCAAGCATAGTGCTTGCGCTAAAAAATTCTCGGATAGAATCGAGCTCTCTAAAAGCTTGCATCAATCCACCCGAGGTATAGGTATTCTTGGTAATATCAAGTCCCAAGACTTTTTCCATAACCCGTGAAGAGAGCACCACGTCCATATTTCTGCTGACACGGTCAGTAAACTGTGCTCGCAAAAGTCGTAAGAGCCATTCAAAGATATACCCCACAGTAATACCAAAGCCAAGTACCCACAAGGTTTCAAGAGCAATGTTCGGAATAACCCTGTCATAGATGTTCATCATAAACAAGGGCCCCATAAGGGCAAGCAAGTTAATAAAACAACTTGCCAAGATAACCGATTTGTACATGGGTAAATATTGTTTTAATACATCAAAAAACCAGTGTTTTGTGTAAATTCTGGTTATTTTTTCAAGCTTATCGTCTTTTTCGGGAGCAACAATAGAAAAAATGGCGTATCCGCTGTATTCGCTTTGCAAATCTTCTATAGATACGACGGTCGGTTCATGGCCATGCTCAGGAAAAATAATCGTGGCCTCTTCTTCATTGTATTTAAGAAGAACTACAGAGCCTTGATTTTGAGTCAAAAGTACACACGGCAAAACCATATTGGAAATATCAAAAATACCTTCTCTATTAACAATTTTACATTCCAAGCCAAGAGCTTTTGCGGCACGAACACACGCTGCCGCAGAAGGAGCACTACCGGCTAAAGCCGATAAAAGGTGAGCTCCTGAAACTTGTTTACCGCGAAGACGAAAAAGACTGCTGAAACTTTGCAAAAGAGGCGGTATTAAATCCGCTTCAGAGGGCGCCAGTCCCAATTCTTGCTTTTCAAAGTTTTCTAAATTTGCCATGTAACTATCCTATTATGTATAAAAATATAAAAACACATTCAAAAATACAACTTCTACCATAAAGATTTTTTTATTATAGACGAATATAAAATTTTTATCTACTTAAATCTTCTATAAAATATGCATTTTAGAAAAAGTTGATTTCATATTGTTGTAATTTTTATTTTTTTCACTACCCCTACGTACCGTTAGAAAATATCTATAAAAAGTCTAAAAAAACGGCTGAAAATTTCTTTTCAACCGTTTCTCTGCTTACACACTTCTTTTGGCTTTACAATGCATGCACAAGCACACTTTTATGGCTTTACTCAAACTAAACCTCTGCATAATTAAAAACTCTGTTTCATTTTCGTTGATTTATTGTAAATCCCACAAAAAAGAGAGAAAATTATACAGAGAAATACACAAAATTAAACATTTTGTGACAAAAGCATGTCCAGAGTCTTATTGACTCTATTTTTGATTTTTGGTCACGTTTATATTTCAAAAGTTCTATAAACCCTCGCAAAACGAATTTTGCGAGGGCTTAAAGAGAAGCTGTATTATTTATAAATCTCTTCTTTAAGCCATTCAATAATAGGCTCTGTGGGAGAATAAAGACCTTTTAATCCTTCATGCTCTTCTTTGAATTGTTTTTCTAAATCTTCGGGTAAATCCAAAACAAGTAGGTCCACTGCCGCTTCAGAATTACGACGCACAAGGCGTAAAGTCGGCCTTGCTTCCCAATTGTCAACAACAAAATAGGTTGCGTAATCGTCTTTTGAGCGAACAGGCGGATGTGTTGCGTGCCAATTATTATTTCCCCACTCTAAGTAGAGGGTTACGGCATCTTCAGGTCCAAGGTTCCAATCTATAACTAAATCTGACACTTCTTGTAAATTTTTTAATTGATTAGTATCCATATTATTTCCCCTTTACGAGTTCATTCTGTATTTGTTAAAGAAATAATAAACACTATTTCATTACTTGTCAATAATAATTACTATTAGTGATTTCAATCACAATTTTTCTTTTGAATTATCAAATGAATTCGTCCATAAATATATAATAAAATCAGGAGAGCACATGCAATATAAGGTAAAAAGTCACTAAGATAGAAAAATACAGTTTTTTCACTATTCAATAGAACCATGGCTGAAATGCTTGCATCTTCAAATAAATTTGTTTGCCCCATAATGCGTCCATAATCGTCCACAAAGGCACTTATCCCCGTGTTACCGGCTCTTACCAAGAAGCGTTTTTGCTCAACCGCACGCATAAGCGAAAGGTGAAAGTGCTGGGCAGGTGCGGAAGTTTTATCATACCACGCATCATTACTGATATTGATAAAAAGACGGGCTCCGTTTTTTACATCGTCTAAAGCCAAATGTGGAAAAATCGCTTCATAACAGATGAGACTTGACAGTGGCTGATCTTCTTTATACGCCGCATCTCGCAAAACAAGAAGCTTTTCCCCTTCTCCTTTGGTAAATCCACCAAGACCTTGCATTAGATTGGCAAACATGTTTTGTAGATAGTCAGGCAAAAAATCAAGAGGGGGTGCGTATTCTCCCAGGGGCACCAAATGTCTTTTATCGTAAAAAGAAAGTGCTTTATTGTTCATAAAAAATAAACGGTTGTAGTAGAGAACATCCTCACTTAAACCGTTTGGACTGTCTTCACGCCCGGGAGCTCCAAACATAAGATTATGCTTTTGCCCAAAATCCCAAAGCATAACAGACAAGGCTTCACCATAAGGAAAAGAAAAAGGCATGGCGGTTTCGGGAAATAAAAGAATATTCGGTATTGACAAATTATTAAGCACACCTTTTTCTTCTAAAAATTCAAGACTCTCTTCACTCAATCGCAAGTATTTTTTTACAGTTGCGTGCTGAAATTCCTCACTCCACTTCACCGCCTGTGAAACGTTTCCCTGAACAGCAGTGAAAAAAACAGCATTATCGATTGTTCGTTCGGTTGCTCGTATGGTAGCATTTTCAGAATTTTCATTTTCCGACATATCGGGTTTGATCAAAACGTGCCTTACTTGTCCAATAAGGGCGGGATTGGTATGGTAAGCAAAATATTTATCCCCACCTCTTGCTGTATGGCTATTTTGCTCATGAAGCATAGTTTCTTCGGCAACGTAGGGATTTTTTGTATCTGCACCATAAAGAAGTGCATCAGAATCAAAACTCTCTTGCAGGCGATATTTCCCAAAAAGAAAAATTAGAAGTAAAAGCAAAATCCCCCCATAGGAAAGGAAAAACCTATACGCAAGGGGCATAATGTGCGCATTATGTTTGGACGAGCGAAACATCCCAAGCGATTCCACAAGAAGCACGCTTATCCCCACAAAAACTCCCGACAGGGCAAAAGATCCCAAATAGGCAGCTCCTTGAATATATTCCGTCATGGGTGCAAAGGCCGAAGAGAGGCTTAACCACGGAAAGCCCGTCAATACATAACTTCTTGCAAGCTCAGACAAATACCATAAGAGGCCGGCTGTCAAAGCTCTGGTAAGAGGGCCAAGTCCCTTGATTTTTTTTAAGATAAAAACAAAAACTCCCCCCCAAAGTCCAATATAAGCCCCCATAACCAGTGAACACGGTATGGCAAGCGCCCAAGGAAAATATCCATATGTATGCACTGTGATGGCGATAAAATACATGCTTGCACTTGCGCCGATGAGTCCACAAAGCCACGCATCTCGAAATGCATGCTTGCTTTCAAGAAAAAGAATATAAAGTGCGGCAGGATAAAGTAATACCATGAAGGGGACATGGAGGACAGGATTGGCAAAGCCAAAAAAGAGGCCTATAGCGCCTAGTAAAATAATCGTGAGCATTTGTTGCATAGCATACCTATACTTATGAATTTTTAATTTAAGTGTTTTCCATTGCGTGCGAGAGTGTTTCATCTGTGTTTGAACGAAAAAATAGTCAAATACGCTAAAAAATCATAAAAAAACAATTTTATTGACCATATCTCAATAAAAAATTTAAATTTATGAAACACTCTCTTGACCTTCCCCCGCACAGGGCATATACTGATTTTTCTTACATAAATAACCCGTGAAAGCAAGAAAGTCACTCGATTTTTGTACTATTAAAAATTTTGAAGATTGGGTCAAGCAGAAACTACATGTACTTTAGCCATGCTTTGTGAAAGACTTTCGTTTTTGTGGACGAACACCTAGAGGTGAAGAAAATGAATCAAAATAGGCGAGCAGAGCTTACAGTCTTGGATGTCGTTCCCTTTGGACAAAAAGGAGACAGGGAGTTTTATGCCATCACCTTGGAAAAAACCCAATGGCTCAGTTGGAAAGCAGGACAATTTGTCATGTTGCGCCCCAACTCATGGAACAATGAAATGCTGTGGGCCAGACCCTTTTCCATATGTCGCGTCACCTCAAATAAATTAGTGCTGTTTTTCCAAGTTACCGGAAGAGGAACGGAAAAAATGGCTGAACTCAAAACAGGCGATAAAGTGACTGTTTGGGGGCCGCTCGGTACCCACTTTGCCTCAGAGCTTCGCCCAACACTTCTTCTTGCCGGGGGTATAGGCATCGCGCCTTTTACAGGTTATGTGGAACAACACCCAAAACCCAGTCTTCTCACCATGCTGTTCTCTCACCGCCTTCCCCTAAGTTATTATCCTGCCGATAATTTCACTCAGCAAATCCATTTTGATAATGTCTATGAACAGTCTCCGGCCGATCTCGCCCATACCATTGAACAAATCAAAAAATCCATGCTTGCGATGAAAGAGAAAAACGGCCTTGTACTGGCCTGTGGGCCTATGCCTTTTCTGAAAACTATTTGGCGTTTTTCCAACGAATTTAAAATAGACACACAACTGTCACTCGAGCAAAAAATGGCGTGTGGAGTTGGAGCATGTCTTGGTTGTGTTGCCACAACAAGCGCAGAATATTCCGACCAAAGCAAAGCAGGTTTACCCGTACAAACCTGTACGAAAGGGCCTGTTTTTTGGGCACATGATTTAAACCTTGACGCTAAGGGAATGTAATATGAAAACAGAAGTTACTTTACCGTTTACCACGGGAAACTATACCCTTAAAAACCCCATTTTAAGTGCTTCCGGTACTTTTGGCTATGGCTTGGAATTTATGCCCTATGGCGACTTAACCAGCCTTGGTGGAATTATTGTAAAAGGCCTTTCCCTTGAACCACGCGCAGGCAACCCCTTACCGCGAATTGCCGAAACAGCTTGCGGAATGCTCAATGCAGTCGGTTTACAAAACGACGGTATCGAGGCGTTTATTACCAAAACTTTGCCTAAAATCCCCCATGAAGAAGTTCCTGTTATAGCAAATATTTACGCAACCTGTGCCGAAGATTTTGCAAGACTTGCAGAAATTATCAGCCATGAAAAAGCCATCGCCGCCGTAGAAGTCAATATTTCTTGCCCCAACGTGCAAGCAGGCGGTGTTCTTTTTGGACAAGACCCCAAAATGGCTATTAAAGTTGTGGAAGAAGTCAAGAAAAAATCAGGTAATACCCCTGTTATTGTAAAACTGTCTCCCAACGTAACCGACATTGCTTCCATTGCCAAGGCGGTGGAAAGCGCAGGGGCAGACAGTATTTCTTGTATCAATACTGTAACAGGTATGGCGGTTGATATTCGTACAAAAAAACCTCGTCTTGCCAATATCGTCGGTGGATTGTCAGGACCTGCGATTAAACCCGTGGCTCTTCGCTGTGTTTGGCAGGTGGCAAACGCCGTAAAAATCCCTGTTATCGGCCTTGGTGGCATAAGCACAGCCGAAGATGTTTTGGAATTTTTATTGGTGGGCGCAAGCGCTGTGCAAATCGGAACGGCTTCTTTTAGCGACCCCACTTGTATTTTCAAAATTGCTCAGGACCTACCGAAACTTTGTGAGTCGCTCGGCATTGAAGACTTGGAAAGCTACCGTAAATCTTTAGTTATAGAATAATAAATAAGGGTGTGTTTCATTTTATGAAATACACCTTTTTTGTATAACGATTAAAAACTTGATGACATATATATTGATAGTATATTATCCCTATACCCCATGCGAGTGTTTGAAAACGAAGTTTGAAAACGCTCGCGTATGAGGGGGGTTGGGGGAAATCATTTCCCCCAAAAAACAAAATAAAACAATAAATAAAATAAAAAGCATAAGGATTTTTCATGGCAAAGCATTCCCTGCCCACAAAAATTGCGACCTTGGGACGACTGGGCACCAGCCGTATGGCACCCGGCACCATCGGTTCTTTTGTTGCACTTTGGTTGGCCCCTTTACTTTTTTTACCCCTTTCTTTTCCACTACGAATTCTAAGCCTCACGGTACTTTTTTTCGTTGGAGTATGGGCAAGCGACATTGCAAGACAAGAGCTTGGCGATGAAGATCCGTCATGTGTTATTATTGACGAGGTTTTAGGGCAGTGGATAGCCCTTATGCCTCTTTCCAGTATTTCTTATTTTGGCGCAAACCTGATGAGCAATACAGACTTTTTCACTTTGCTCTGCGCATTTATGCTTTTTAGAGTTTTTGATATTACCAAGCTTGGTCCCGTGGGCCTTGTGGAAAGAAAAGTCGGTGGTGGCCTTGGGATTATGCTTGATGATATTGTAGCAGGCTTTTTTGCGGCTATTTTTGTTTACCCTATTGATTTGTATTTGAAACTAGTTTTTGTTTAGGATATATTTCTTAATTTTTAGAAATGTGAATCACATTTGAGGGGCTTCCCCCTCAAACTCCCCACCAAAGGGAATGATTCCCTTTGGAAACCCCGTAAATTT
>CAYJHY010000017.1:0-19825 GCA_964369875.1 uncultured Mailhella sp. | reverse complement strand
AACATACCGAGGCCATAAATGATGTTCGCACCTGCGAGCATCGGAAGCATCCCGGTCAAAGTTTTTTCATGTCCGCTTTGGGCATCCCCAGATTTGGAATCACCCTATCCACCCGCTGCCCAAGACGGCAGCTTGTAGTATCTTGCCATAGCCGCTACACCGGCGTTGAGAAGTGCACACTCAGGAGTTCCTACTACAGCTGCGCCGTAACGAAGATCCATCGCGGTTGAAGAACTACCATAGATGAATTTAGCACCTTTTTTGGTAGTTTGAGCAAGACAAAGGCCTGCAAGAGCTTCACAGTTGTGAACAACCAAAGCGCCTGCGAGGTGAACAGGAGTGGAGCCGCCGGCCATACCCATGGAGAGTACGTTTACGGTAGCACCGTTTTTAGCGGACACCATGATAACTTCACATACGTCGCCGGTCAATTTCAAAGGACTGATCGGACATGTGTTGAAAGTTACAGGAGGACGCTTTGCAAATTCTTCTTCACCTACGGCAGCTTTTGCCATATCAATCATATATTGGGTAAGGCGACCATTTCCGCCACCTGTAAATACATGTTTGTTAGTGTTTAAAAGAAGCGCTTCGTAGTTATGAATTTCAGCAACAGCTTCTGGGTAATCCTGTGCACCGGCCATACGCTCGCACACTGGGATAACATCAAGAGCATCAATTACTCGAGTCAAGTTGACAACGTCTTCTTTTTTAGTGTTACGTACTTCACCTGTGTCTGGGTCGACGAGGTAAACCGCTTCACCAAAGTTTGTGAATACTACACGTGAACCGTCGAGAACAACGTCACGGTCAGGAGTACGACCAGCCAATGTAATGGTTTCAGGCGCTGCAATAACAGCCTCTTCTACCATCCATTGAGGGAAACTAATAATTTCATCACCTAAGTCTGTCGCACCTGCTTCAATAAGCATTTTGCGAGCTTCGGGACAACCGATCAAAACACCTGTGTGTTCCATTACTTCAATAGTTGCGCGGTGAATGGCATCCATTTCATCCTGCGTAAACATATTGAGGCTTAGACCACCACTGGTTTGAAAACCGGCTTTTTTCCATCTTTGTGCCATAAATATTTTACCTCCTAATTTATGAGCGCAAGCCGTTTTAAATTAACCGAAATCAAAAATTTAGTTTTCTTTCAAAATTCACATTCTAAAAAACTATACGAATGCTAATGACTTGTCAAGACAGTTTGCAAAAAAAAATTGTCTTCGCACAAACATTTATTAATAACTAACCATAATTATACATAATTATAAATTATTTATTCATACTTTTTTGAACAACCGGACTCGCAGCACTTTGAGAAATTTTTTACTTGTATAATTTCAACTTCTTAGACAAGTAATATTGATATAATTACATTATTTTTACAAAACATGTTGACATCTCCATATCCTTTTGCTAAACCTAAGTAAATAATTTTTAGTTTTCTTTCTAAATTCATAAAAAACTGCCTCAATTAATCAGAAATTCTAATGAGTAATAGTCAAATGCTTAAACATCTGCCTTTGGTATTATCTCAAAATCTACGATTATCTTATTGATCTGCATTCACACTACAGTCCATAGGAAGGAGTTTATTTATGTCAAATACTAATGCACCCGCTAAAAAAGGCCTTTTGGGTAATTATACCCCAGTAATTTTTTGGCCGGTGGCCATCATCTATGCATGTATCATTGCTTTTGCAGTTTACGACCCCAATCTCACAGGCAGTGTTTTTCTAGATGTCCGTAACTATATTCTTAAGAATATGAACTGGATTATTATGCTTGCCGCAGCAGTTGGTATTGTTGCTTGTGGTTGGCTTGCTTTTGGTAAATACGGCGATGTGAAACTTGGAAACGAAGACGTTGAGCCTGAATTTTCTTTTTATGCATGGGTTGCCATGCTCTTTTGTACAGGCCTTGGAACAGGCTTTGTTATCTTTGGTTCAGCCGAACCGATCATCCACCTTTTTACAGCGCCTACTATTGTTGATGCCGGACATGGCGGTAAAGGTGAAGGCATGATTGAAGCTATTCGTCTTGCAGTTGTAAACTGGGGACTTCTTGGCTTCCCTCTCTTTGCTATCGGTGGTTGGGCTATCGGTTACGCTGCGTACCGCTATAAAAAACCTTTCCGTACCTCTACAGGTCTTTATGGTATTTATGGCGAACGTTGTAACGATACCATAATCGGTAAAGTGCTTGATATCCTTGCTTGTATCGCTACCATCGGTGGTGTATCCATGATGATTGGCCTTGGTGTTGCTTCTATCACTTTTGCATGTTCTTTCCTTTTTGGTATTGTACTTGGTGAAATTCAACAAATCATCCTTATGCTCGGTATCATTGTTGTTTACATTATTTCTGCATCAAGCGGGCTTTCAAAAGGTATTAAATACCTCAGTGAATCAACCGGTTATCTTGCATTTATTTTGCTTATTGCAGTTCTTGCACTTGCTCCTACACCTTTACACTACATCATGGGTCTTGTAATTGAAGTAACAGGTGAATACATCTGGCGTTTACCCCAATCACTTTTCTATCTTGATGCAGGTAAAATCGGTAACTCCAGTAACTGGGCTAACGACTGGCCTGTATTCTTTGTACTTTGGAACGGTTCCTATATCGCCTTTACCGGTGGTGTGGTAGCTCGTATTTCCAGAGGTCGTACACTTCGTCAATTCGTATTTGGCGTGTCCATTACACCTATGATTTTGTGTATTATTTGGTTTGCTGTTTGGGGTGCTAACTCAGGTTACATGCAACTCAACGGACTTATCAACGTTTACGAATTCGTTCAAAGTAACCCAGAACAAGCTCTTTATGTTGTGCTCCAAACATTCCCACTCGGTAGCGTACTTTGCTTTATCGCTTTTATTGCTTTCCTTCTCTTTGCGGTTACCACAGCAAACGCAGCTTCCTTCTTCCTCGCACAACAAACCACCGAAGGCCACGATGCTCCCGCGCTTCTCAACTGCGTATTCTGGGGTGCTATCATCGGTTTGACCGGTATTTTGTTCCAACTCTTAGGAAGCTTCGCAGCCATTAAATCATTGGCTATCGTTGCCGCCAGCCCCTTTATCTTTGTTGTTTTCGCATACGTATACTCCATTTTGAAAATGCTAAAAGCAGACTTCCCTGATGGCGTTGTATTAAAAAAATAATTAATAATTAAATAAAAAGCATTACTTTCTAATATATTGAATTTTCAATTTTTAGTCTGTAGTGCTTTTTTTATACCTAAACAGAAAAATAAATGAGGAAATTATGTTTACAAACGAATTCAAAGTTCTTGGTGAGAAACAATTGGCAAGGGTTCATGCTTTAACACTACAGGTACTCAGAGAAAAAGGGGTTGTGTTTTTTTCTGAGAAAGCTCTTGATATCTTCAAAAAACATGGATTCACTGTTGACGGTCAATGTGTTAAATTTTCCGCCAATCAAGTTGAACAAGCCATCAAACAATGTCCTTCCGGCTTTTTATGGACTGCAAGAAATGCAGAAAACAGCATTTACGTCGGTGAAGGACAAAAAGCAAATAAAGTATACGTTATGCAAAACCATGGCCCTGTCTTTGTACAAAACAAAGACGGCTCTCGCCGTAACGGGATGATGCAAGACGTTATCAACTTCTACAAGCTCGGACAAACAAGTAAAGTAAGCTCTATTGTCGGCCAAGTAAGCGTTGACCCCAGCGACTTCCAAGGCGTAGACAAGCAAATGAGAATCACCCACGAACTTTTGAAAAATACAGACAAGCCCATAATGTCTTTCCCGGCTACACAGTACCAAGACAATCTTAATGTCTTTAACATGCTCAGAATGGTTGTCGGTCAAGACTACCTCAAAGATCATTATTGTGTAACAGCTTCCGTATGCGCCCTTTCTCCTTTACAGTACGCCGAAGAATCAGCCGATTGCATCATAGCGTATGCTGAAAATAACCAACCCGTAACTTTACTTAATGCACCCATGATGGGCGTAAGCACCCCAATTACTCCAATGGGTTCACTCATTTGTCAAAATGCAGAAATTTTAGCCGGACTCGTGCTCGCTCAGCTCGTTAATCCCGGCAACCCAGTTATTTACGGCACAGGTTGTTACATCTCTGATATGAGAAACGGCGCCTATGTCACCTCTTCCCCCGATGCAAACTTGGTGGACAGAGCCGCTATGCAATTAGCACAAACCATGTATCACTTACCTATAAGAACTATGGCAGGCAACACAGATGCAAAAACACCTGATATTCAAGCAGGTTACGAAACATTCCAAAACTATATCACCTATATGACAGGTGGTACGCATATGATTAACGAATGTCTCGGCATCCTTGATGGTATGATGGCCGTTTCCTACGAAAAATACATCATTGACGAAGAAGTCATTGAACGCGTTAATATGATTATGCAAGGATTGCCCACAGAAGAGTATGACTTTGATATCTCATCTCTCTTGAATCTCCCACATGGCTCTACCTTCCTTATGGAAGACGCAACCCTCGATGCTTGTGCTACCCAGTGGCACCCAAGTGTTTCCAACTGGGATAGCTATGACCAGTATGAAGCTGACGGCTGCCCAAACATCCTTGATAAAGCCGCTAAAATCTGCGAAGAAAGACTTGCCTCTGCCTCCTCAGATCTTCTCGGCGACAGCCTCAATAAAGACATCAACAGCTATATAGAAAAATTGTATTAGTTTTTTTTGAATTTTTTTTTTATTTGGAGGGGAAAAACCTATTTTTAAAAAAAATAGTGTTCTTCCCCTCCAAACCCCTCCCCCATCTTTACAAAAAACTTTATAGCATTTTGTTTTAAGTTTGAGTTTTTTGGGGGAAAATTTTTTGAAAAAAATTGTTACCCCAAACCCCCTTCAAAAAACTTTAATTTATGCAAGTTGAGCTTATTTAATATAAGATATCATTTATATGTGAATATTCACAAGATTACCAAATCTAATGTTAATGCAAAATGCTATAATATTCATTATATTTTTTTGTTCACAAACCTGCAAGCGAAGCAAAAACTACATTTGGGTGAACGAGAGCGAGTGGGTTATGAGGATGTAGTCCCCAGCGTCATCTGTTAGGTCAGAAGCGAATCGATTAATCGCTTGGTGTAAGAATGCCGAGGATTTCCAAAAATTTCGTTAGTTGCTCCTTCTTCTACAATTTTTCCGTTATACATCACAATGACTCGAGAGCACATTTGTTTTATTTTGTATATGTCATGGGAAATAAAGAGATAACTCAGTACATGTTTTGCTTTAAGTGTCTTCAATAGTACCATAACTTGCTGAGCGTGTTTTTCATCAAGAGAACCTGTAATTTCATCACAAATTACAATGTCCGGATTAACAGAAAGAGCTCGTATAATGGCAAGTCTTTGGCACTCTCCACCGCTTAATTGATGTGGATATTTTTTCAAATCTTCGACGCTAAGACCACATGTTTCTAGTAAACAAACAATTTCATTAAGCGCCTCATGCTTTTGTATACCTTTTGCCAATAGTACTTCTAAAAGACTGGTTTCCAACTTCAGCTTAGGATTGAAAGAATTAACGGCAGACTGAAAAATCATCTGTACACTAAAATCATTTTTCTTTGATTCACCGTTATAGAATATATTTCCGCTATTTTGTTTTTCAAGCCCCGCAATGATTTTGGCAAGGGTACTTTTTCCGCTTCCGCTTTCTCCCACAATTCCCAAGCATTCATTAAAGTGAAGATGAAAACTTACGTTATCCAATGCTGAAAAAATTTTCTTTTGCTTAGTATAGTTTTTCTTAAGCTGATAAACTTCTAAAATTTTCTTCATATTTCATCTTTCCCTTATCCATCACTATTATTTTATCTGCCATATAATTAATCACCGATCTATCATGACTCACAAAAATAATAGAAGTTTTGGAAGAACTGCATAGATTTTTCATTTCGTCTAAAACTTTCTTTTGTAAATTCACGTCAAGCGCCGTGGTTGGTTCGTCAGCCAAAAGAAGTTTAGGTTTCAAAATCATCGCTATGGCTATGCCTACACGTTGATTCATTCCCCCTGAAAGTTCAAAGGGATAACTTTTCAAAATTCTGTTTTTATCTTCAAAACACATCTTATTAAAAATTTCTTCTGCCATAACGAGGGCTTCTTTTTTTGAACAACCTAAATGCGCCTGGACAACTTCCAACATTTGGCTTTGGATGGTTCGTACAGGACTAAAAGAGTTTTCACAGTTTTGAAAAACCATAGAAATTTCTCGTCCACGCAAAGATTGCCATTCATGTTCCGTTTGGTTTAATAGATTTCTTTCCTTATATAAAATTTCGCCACTACTGCTAAAATCCTTGGAAAGTAAGCCTAAAATAGCTTTTAAAAGCGTTGATTTTCCACACCCGCTTTCTCCGACTATGCCAAGAATTTCCCCTTGTGCAAGTTGAAAATTGATATTTTCAAGAATTTGCCTATGTGCAAAAACGTTTAAATTTTGTACTTTGAGCATTATAATTTTCTTTTATAGCATTTTTCAGGTTTGATTTTGCGGAGAAAAGCATAAAAATTTTCGATTACCTTGAAAATAATATTGTACTTTTTCCAAACAAGACACATAAACATATATTTTTTTCAGGAGGGGGGAGTTTGAGGGGGGAACCTCATTTTTGACAAAAATGGGGTTCCCCTCTCAAAAAAATAAAAATAAAATAAAAATAAAAATAAAAAAATCTTACCTACTAATTTCTAAATCAGCGGTTATTTCATAATAATCAGAGGGATGTGCTGAAAAACCTGATACGTTTTTTTTCATTACCAAAGACATTTTCAACTGTGAAATAAACATAAACTCAGCTTCATCCACCAGTATTTTAGCCATTTGATGACCAAGATCCATTCTTTCTTGGTTATCAAAAGTATGGAGCATTTTTTTATTGAGTTCTTCTATCGCTTCATTATAAAACCCACCTCGATTTTTGGAAGCTTGCTTTAAAGCGTGCGTGGTAAAGAAGTATTGTGTATCGCCTGTCGGCATGCTGACAAAAGCACTGGCGTATAAATCCCAATCTCCGGATTTTATAAAATCCAGATGGTTTGCGCTTACATTAAGATTAAGCTCAAGTCCAATTTTTTTAAAACTATCTTGAGCCATTTGTGCTAATAATGGCAATTCTTGTCTGCTTGGATAGCTCACCCAATTAAAAGATATTTTTTTATTGTTTACTTCACGATAACCATCACCATCACTGTCTATATAACCTGCCTCATCCAGCAGTTCATTGGCTTTGGTGATATTGTATTTTGTTCCAAGCATATATTTTTCGCTGATTTTACTTGGAAAAGGCCCTATAGCGGCACTGCCGTTCCCCTTAAGTAAAACCTCTGTAAAACCCTTTTTATCAAAAGTCATTGCCATGGCTTGACGCAGTACTTTATCTGTTAAGATCGGATTTTTATTGTTGACTTGAACAAAGAACGTTCTCGAGGTATCGCTTGAAGAAATTTTGTATTCATCATTTTCTGAAAAGATTGGTATGGCGGCATAAGGAAGGCCTTGCGCGGCGTCAATTTCACCGGATTGCAAGGCAAGCGTAAGAGTATCTCCATCGGTAATGGATTTTACCAAAACAGAATCTGTTTTAACTTCCCCGCCCCAGTATTTTTCATTCTTTTTCAAATAAATTTCTGTGGGGGAAACCGTTTGTGCCACAAAAGGGCCGGTCCCTGAAACATTTTCATCTTTGCTTACTCCGGCTTGCATATCAATAATGGCTGCATAGGGATCACTTAAATAATTTATTAATGCCGGAACTGGATGTTTTGTTTTAATGATAAGGATATTTTTATCGGCTACAATTTCTTCAATTTGCAAATCATAGGGAGCTCTGTCGTGTTGAGACACAAGGTTTTCAAAACACTCTTTGACAGCCTGCGCATCAAATAACCGTCCGCTCGAAAAAAACACATTTTCACGAAGGGTGATTTTCCAAGTTTTCTCATCAAGCAATTCAAATTTTGTTGCAAGCCACGGTTTTATTTCCATGGTATCGGAAAATTTAAACAGCGTTTCACCAACACCATAGCGGACAGAAGACCATCCGGAATACTCATCATGAGGATTAAGCCCCACGTCGGCGTTTGCTACACTATAGGCGGTAGTTCCGTAAACAAAAGTTTTCTCCATATTTTCAGAATCACCTGTACATGATGATAAAAAGGCACATGTAATACATAAAGTACCAATAATTTTTTTCATAATCTACTCCCTTTAGAATAATTTTATTACTGTGAACATTTTTTTGGAAGTAATTTCTTTGAGGGGTTTTACCCCTCAAACTCCCCACCAAAGGGAATAATTCCCTTTGGAAACCCCGTAACTTTTCTTTTTGCTTGCGAATATAAGAAAAAAAAATTCATGAGGGGGATTGGGGGAAATCATTTCCCCCAAAAAAGAAAAATAACTCTAATATAATTTTTCTTTAACCGCCTCTCCAAGCAAATTAAATAATGAAGTGGTCAAAAAAATCGCAAGCGCAGGAGCCAAAACAAGCCAAGGGTATGTTTGTAAATAGCGTATTCCGCCGGTTAGCATTGCTCCCCATTCCGGAGTCGGAGGCGACACCCCAAGCCCAATAAAAGATAACGCCGCTATTTCCATCATTACGGCTGCTATATCAACTACTGCCGTAGTGAGAATGAGTGGAAATATATTGGGAAAAACATGCCTGCTTATGATAATCAACCAAGATATTTTATTCATTTTTGCCACAGCAATAAAAGGCATCGGAACAATTTTTAAGCTTTCCGCTCTGGCTAGTCGGGTAAATTTAGGCCATGTTATAAGGCAAAGTGCAAAAATTGCATTATAAAGCCCGCCACCTAAAGCACCGGCTACCGCAATTGCCAACACTATACCCGGAAAAGCAAAAAAAACGTCACAAAGTCTCATTATAAAAGCATCTGTTTTTCCTCCGAAATACGCACAAACCATTCCCAAAAAGCTTCCTAAAAAAGCACAAAAAAACACTATAAAAACTGCTGAAAAAACACTGAATTTTCCACCGATAATAACTCTTGAAAAAATATCTCTGCCAAATTCATCTGTACCTAAGAGATGCGAAAAACCAGGAACTTGTAGCGCATTATTCAAATCTTGAGTATAGGGATCATAGGGTGCGAGAACATGAGCAAAAAGCAATATAAAAAAAAGAGTCACCACCATAACTATATATACTTTTAATAGTATGTTATTCATTATATTTATCCCCATATTTAATTCTAGGGTCTAAATAATAGTATAAAATATCACACACAAGATTAATCAAGAGATATAAAACGGCCATAAACAGTACGTAAATTTGTACTACAGGATAATCTTTCACCATAACGGCTTCCATGGCCATTTTTCCCATACCGTCCCACATAAAAATCGACTCGATAATAGCAGTACCTCCAAGGAGCGAGCCCATCGATAACGACACAAGAGTCAATATGCCAATCATGGAGGATTTCAAAACAGATTTCACCATAATGTGCCTACTTGAAATCCCACGAGATCGAAGCCCTACTATATAGTCTTTTTGCATTTCCTCGCTCACAAGTGTACGTATCTGCCTGATGTATTTACTGCTCATTACAAGAGCAAGAGACAGACTTGGCAAGACCATTGACAAAAAAGATTTTTTTATGCTGATAAGCGGAAGTAAATGAAGCTTCACGGCAAAAAGGTAAATAAGTAAAAAAGCTAATATAAAACTCGGTAACGAAGAAAACAAAAAGCAAAATGATTTAAAAAAGACATCCCACCAACCTTGAGGACGTAGTGCCCAAAAAAATCCAAGGGGTAAAGAAAGACAAAGGGTCAACAGCAAAGAACTAAACGTTAACAAAAGTGTGTTGGGAAACTTTGAAAAAAGTAGTGAAAATACGGATTGATTATACACAAAGGATTGCCCCATATCACCTTGTATTATATTATAAAGCCAAGTCATGTATTGCTCAAGGTATGGTTTATCAAGACCAAGTTCAGCTTTTTTCACTAAAATTGCCTCTTGACTGAGTACACCACTTTGATGATTGGCCATCATGTCTACAAAATCAACGCTGGATATTTGCATCAGCGCAAAGGACAAGCAGGATACTCCGAGCAAGATAGGAACTAAATAAAAAATACGCTTTACAATATATGATTTCATGCTTGCCTATAAATCCTTACCTTGTATTCACACTCAAAGTACTTTTCATTAAAGAATATAATATGTGAAGGGGTAATCCATTTTTTTATTTCAAAAATTGACTATTCTCAACTTTAATACAAGTCCCTTCTTTGGGAAATAAAGAGAGGGCATATTTTTATTTTTCGATACAAATCATAAATTCTTCAATTATAGATTTTTTTCCTCCATCAAGACCGACAAACTCTGTCCAAAGGGGATTTGTTTGGATAGAAGTAATTTTTTGTTTTATGAAAAATTCCATATCCCAATACGGCCTCTCGTAGCGACTGAGAGGAAGATTTTGCGCAATGTCTGCCATAATATTGGGATCCACCCCCTGCATAACTTCTTGGGTGTGTGGATCTTTGTATTCAGGTGTACTTTTTTGTTCTTTGTAGGTTTCATTGTATTGATGCAAGTAGTGATTACCGTCAAAAATCAATAGCTTTCCATTTGCTTTCAATAAACTTAGCCATTTCTTATAAGCCAATTCAGGCTTTTCCAGATTCCATACCAAGTTTCGATTAACAATAATATCAAAACTTTCTTGTTCAAAATCAGGATCTTGAGCGTCAGCACATTTAATTTCACATTGTACACAGGCATGGTCAGCGTTTAGTGTTGCCATTTCGAGCATTTTGGGTGAAACATCAGAAAGGGTTACCGTATGTCCCATTTTAGCAAGCAAAATACCCAAAAAACCGGGGCCGCAACCAATGTCTAAACATTTTAATGATCTATTTTTAGGCAAATGAGCAAAAAGACGCACAGACCAAAACTCTGCGGCATTCGACGATAGTTCGCGAGCACTTCTATCAAAGTAACCTTTTGCTCTTTTATCCCAGTAATCTCTAATTTCTTCCAAATATTGCATGAAAATAGCACCAACTCAAAAATATACTATCATTGTATTTTCGCAATAAAAGAAACATATGTACCATTAGTCATAATTTGTTAAATACAACATATCAAAAGTCATATATTTCATTTTTTTCAACAACAAATATAGATTAAACTACTATATAAAAGTGTTTTTTAAAAATACGGAAACACAAAATGTAAACTTGATGTAGCATGGATTAATTCTAAAATACAGTCTTTTCTTTGCTATTAAATTTTACAAAAAAATGTCGATTTGACAAATAACTATTAACATTATAGTAGATGGTATGTATTTTTTAAACTTAATGGAGAATGTATGTCTATCAAAATATCGATCTTAATGGGACTTCTTTTGCTAAGTCCTTGCACTGTTAAAGCGAACAATTACTTCGCCGATGTTTATGGTGAAGTAGATGAATTTTTGCAATTGTCAGAACGTTATGACAATGCGAAAGATGATTCCTTCTTGCCTTCTATTCTCACCGATACAAAAGAAGAAGTAACCCATGACATGAATGACTTTTTAGATGATGTGCTTTTAATGTTATCTAATGACGAAGTTGTCAAACTCAAAAAAAGTATTGTTAAACTCACCCAAGAAAATCAAGAAATTGCTGAAGAAATTGCCGAATTGTCAATGAGTAAGCAGGGTGCTGAAACCGAAAAAAAATTCTTTGAAGTTTGGAAAAAAAGCCAAAACGATATAGAAAGTAAAATTACCAGATTACGTAACAAAAGCAAACAAAACACCTTAGACATCGAAAAAAACAGACAAAAAATCATTGTATTTTTACAAACAAACGGCATTGAGCTTAGTCAAGAAGAAGCGGACAGCCTACTTAAGACGGTAACCGGTAATGATTTTGTAGATACGATTGCTGTTCTTAAAAGTGTTCATGCTATTATTGCAAATTTGCAAAAAACATTAAAAGATCAAGATGAAAACATCCAAATCGCAAGAAAATATTACGGTCTGTTCTGGCTGAGCACGAAAGCTTATTCAAGACAATTGGAAATATTTATTGAACGTATAGAAAACAAATATTTGCCTAAGCTTGAAGAAATCAAAGCTGAAAATGAGACACTTATCCAGGAAACACGAGTGCTGGCAGCTAAAAACCCCCAATATCAAAGTAATCTGGATGCACAAAAACTCACAAGTGAAGCCATCAGACTTTATCAAAAAGCACTAAGACAGCAAAAAGATAAGGTGAGCCAACAAAAAGTTCAGGTCGCTCAAATATTAGCACATGCCGAAAATACATACAAGACTGTGAATCTTGCGCACAGCCTTTATCAATCAATGGATGAAAGTCTCTCCTCTTATAATGCCCTTATGAGCCTACCTATGATTGAAATGACACCATTTAAAAATAGCAATCTTGAGCTAAAAATGCTCGAATTGACCGAACAAATCGCCCAATAATCCACTTCCTTGATTTTCACAAAATTGCAATTTAGGTTTAGCATAAACCTAAATTGCAATTTTCTTTTTAATTTATACTAATTACCATAAATACATTTTTTTTAAATAATTTTTATTTACAAAATTGTATTTTTTACTAACTATATTTTATGGCATTACAGCATTTTTTTTAAAAAGATTGTGAAAAATTCAACAGATAACCTAAATTTTATACAATACCAACACATCACTTTTGATGATACATTTTTCTATACCTTTTATATATTGACTAAAAAAATATGCAAATTTTCAATTAGTTATACAGGGCATTTTTTAGAATAAGAATTGTGAAAATATACGCATTATAAATTTCAAATAAAATTCAAAATCCCCCCTTGACTTTATATACAGTCTTCTGTAACCTGTGATTAATTGGTAAATCAATCCTCGATTAAACAATATATTACAGTCGTTTACTGCAATATTTCTATCTATTGATGTACCATGTGAGTAAGAAGTTTGATTATAGAAATCAACATTGTCGTAACCGGATTTTATTTAATAACTTTTAAAGGAGAGACATATGGCAGAACAACTTCCCAAACAAGCACAAGTTGTAATCATCGGCGGCGGGATCGTCGGATGTAGCGTTGCTTATCACTTAACCAAAGCAGGCTGGAATGACGTTGTCCTTTTGGAGCGTAAATCAATTGCATCAGGAACAACCTGGGCAGCAGCAGGGCTTCTCGCACAATTACGCCAAAACAGACAAATGTCTAACTTAGCTAAATATGCCATCGAATTATATTCTACACTCGAAGAAGAAACAGGTATGCCCACAGGTTTTGTAAAAACCGGGGCTCTTTCTTTATGTCGTACAGAAGACCGTGTAAAAGAATATCTTCGTGGTTCTGCCAGAGCGCGTGCTTTTGGTATTGATATGCACATCATCAGCAAAAAAGAAGCTTTAGACATGGTTCCCGGCTTGAACTTGGATAGTTGTCTTGACAGTGTTTTCTATTTACCCGGTGACGCACAAGTAAACCCAGAAGATACCGCACAAGCCCTTGCAAAAGGTGCTCGTAACCGCGGCGCTAAAATCTTCGAAAACACCTTGGTAACCGACCTTATCGTAAAAGGCAAAGAAATTGCCGGTGTTCGTACAGAAGAAGGCGATATTGCTTGTCAATACGTTGTAAACTGTGCCGGTATGTGGGGCCGTCAAATCGGACAAATGGCTAAAGTTAGCCTTCCGCTTCACGCTGCAGAACACATGCATGCCGTTACCAAACCTATCCCAGGTTATAAAGAAATCTTCCCTTGCGTACGTGACTTTGACGGTTACAGCTACTTCAAATCAGAAGGCGGCGGTCTTCTTATCGGTGGTTTTGAGCCTCATGCTAAACCTTGGGGTCAAAAAGGCATTCCTAAAGATTTCAAATTTACTCAGCTTCAAGAAGACTGGGATCAATTCCAAATCTTCATGGACAGCGCAATGGATCTCTTCCCTGCTGTTGCTGACGCTGAAATCCGTCACCTTGAAGTTGTTCCAGAAAGCTTCACACCTGACAACGCCTTCATGTTCGGCGAAGCTCCCGGCGTGAAAAACCTCATCATCGGTTGTGGTATGAACTCTGTTGGTATCGCAAGCTCCGCAGGTGTTGGCCGCGCTATTACACAACTTATGACCGACGGTCATCCTTGTGAAGAACTTTGGCCTGTAGACGTTCGTCGTTATTACGATTGGCAACAAAACGCTCGCTATCTTGAAGAGCGTGTAAAAGAATCTGTTGGTATCTTGTACGAACAACACTACCCATACAGAAACCGCGCTACTGCTCGTAACGTTATCAAATCACCTTTGTATGACCGCTTTGCACAAGCCGGCGCCGCTTTCTCTATGGTAGCAGGTTGGGAACGCCCTGACTTCTTTGCTCCAGCCGGCGTAGAAGCTAAGCACGAATACGATTGGGACGCTCCAAACTGGATTCCTTATCAAAAAGAAGAACACATGGCCGTTCGTGACAACGTAGGTGTTTACGAAATGACAGCTATGTCTAAATTTATAGTTCAAGGTAAAGACGCTGAAGCCGCTCTTCAATACGTTTGCACAAACGACATTAGCGGTCCTATCGGAAAAGTTACCTATACTCCTATCGTGAACGAACGTGGCGGTTTTGAACTTGACATCACCGTTACACGTACCGACGATAACGAATACTTCATCGTTTCAACCGCTAACACTACTACACGTGACATCGACTTCCTTCGTCGCAACTTCCCTGCAATGGCTAACGTAACCGTTACCGACGTAACTCATGGTTACGGCATGCTCGCTGTTATGGGACCAAATGCACGTAAAGTATTGCAAAAACTTACAGACCAAGATCTTTCTAACGAAGGATTCGCATTCTCTACTGCTCAATACCTTGACATCGGTTTTGCCCGTCCTTTGGCAGTTCGTATGTCTTATGTTGGTGAACTTGGTTGGGAACTTTATGTACCTACCAACTTCATGGTACACATGTACGACGCTATCATGGAAGCCGGTGCTGAATTCGGTATCAAAAACGTTGGTATGCAAGCGGTTAACTCCTTGCGTAGTGAAACCGGTTACCGTCACTGGGAAAACGATCTTACCCCAGACGATACCCCATACGAAGCAGGCCTTGGCTTTGGTGTAAAACTTTACAAAGGCGGAGACTTCCTCGGTCGTTGTGCCCTTATCGCTCAAAAGAACGCACCACTCAAAAAACGTATGGTACAAGTCCTTCTTGGCGACGAAAAATCCAAAGTGTACGGTAACGAGCCTGTTTCTCGTAACGGCCAACACGTTGGTGAGCTTACCTCAGGCGCTTATGCATTCAAATTCAATGCAGCTACCGGTCTTGCTTATGTAAACCGTGAAGACGGTCCGGTCGATCAAGCATGGCTTGACAGCGCTGAGTGGACAGTTGAAGTTCAAGGAAAAGTTGTTCCTGCCAAAGTAACTTTCAGCTCTCCTTACGATCCTAAGAACGAACGCGTTCGCATGTAATAAACAGATTATTCTATAAAGGAACAGATTCATGCAAATATATGTATGTATTAAACACGTGCCTGATTCAGGCGCACTTATAGAGCTAGCAGGTGACACCGCAATTGCGGAAACCAACGTAAAATTCATTCCCAGCCCATTCGATGAGTATGGTATTGAAGAAGCTCTCAAACTCAAAGGTGACGGAGAAGTCGTTGTAGTATGCGCAGGTAATGCAGGCGCAACCTCAAGCATTCATGCCGCTATGGCAATGGGCGCCGACCGTGCTATCCACATCGTGACCGAAGGTACTTTCACAAACTCAGCTCAAGCTGCAGAAGCCGTTGCAAAAGCAATTGCCAATGACGGTAAAAAAGCTGACCTTATCTTCACAGGTAAACAAAGTATCGACAGCGAAGGCGCACAATTCCCTTACCACCTCGCCAAAGAACTTTCCGTACCCGTTATCAACGACGTGAGCGGACTTGAAATTAACGGCGACAGCCTTATCGCTTCTCGTGAAATCGGCGGCGGCGTTCGTCAACGTATCAGCGCATCATTGCCCTGCGTACTTGGCGCAACCCGTGGACTTAACGAACCTCGTTATCCTAAACTCCCCGATATTATGAAAGCCAAGAAAAAACCTATCGAAAAAGTCGAAATGGCATCTCTTGGACTTTCTGCGAAGAATACGCCTGTTCTTGAAAAGATGGAACTTGTACCTGAACGTGCAGGAGCCAAACTTTTTGATGGTGATATCAATGCCCAAATTCAAGAACTTTTGCGCGTCTTGCGTGAAGAAGAACGTGTTCTTTAAGGAGATTATCAATGAGTAAAATTGCTGTTATTCTTGAAACAGACGCTAATGGCGTAAAAGATTCTGTATTTGCTGCCCTTACCGTGGCTGCTGCCGCAGGTTCCGTTACAGCTCTTACCGTGGCTCCTGCAGACAGTGTTAAAGACGCTTGCGCTCGCTACGGAGTTGAAGAAATCATCACTGTAACAAGTTCTGACGACTTGAGCACAAGACCCGATCTTCGTGCAGCTGCTTACGCCGCTTGCATCAAAGCTGAAGGTTTTACCGATGTTGTTGCCATGCACACCGTTGAAGGCAAAGACACCGTTGCTCGTGTTGCCGTTGAGCTTGGCGCTCCTTTGGCATGCGACTGCCTCGCTATCGACCTTGCAAGCCGCAAAGTGAACAAAAACTATTTCTCAGGAAAAGTTCGTTCTACTCTCGCTCTTTCCGGTGACGTTGCTATCTACAGCCTCCGTCCAAATGCTATCGCAGCAGTGGAAAAAGCAAGCAGCCCAAGCGCTAAAGACTTTGCAGCTCCTGCCGCAAACATTGCCGGTGCCGTTACTATTGTTGAAACCTTGGGTGATGGCGGTGGTTCCACTGACCTTTCCGAAGCTTCAGTAATCGTTTCCGGTGGTCGTGCTATGGGCGACGCAAGCAAATTCGCCATCCTTGACGAACTTGCCGCGAAACTCGGCGCAGGCGTTGGTGCTTCTCGTGCAGCTGTTGACGCAGGATACGCTCCTCACACCATGCAAGTTGGACAAACAGGTAAAACTGTTAGCCCTAACCTTTACTTTGCATGCGGTATCTCAGGCGCTGTTCAGCACTACGCAGGTATCAAAACTGCTAAAGTTATTGTTGCTATCAACAGCGACAAAGACGCTCCCATTTTCGGAAAATGTAACTACGGTATCGTAGGCGACCTCTTTGAAGTTGTTCCTGCTCTTACCAAAGCGCTTTAATCCGAAACTTATCAGAAGTAGTCGTCAATGAGAAAATGTAAATTTTTCAATTTGACCAGACTATAAAGATATAGGGGTGTACTGTTTTTGAAAATAGTACACCCCATTTTTTTGTATAAAAAGACTCTTTCTTTTTTTAATATCCAAGTTCCTTTTTTTTGAATTTTTTTTACATTTTTTTTAGTCTTTACTCTATAAAAGCTTGCAAAAACTAAAGTTTGCATATATTATGGTGCCATTGAAAAGAGAGGATTTAAACTCTCATTACCGGCAAATCAATCAATAAAAATTTCTATCAGATTTCAAAAAAAAATTTCATTCATTTTTTTTTGAAAATGAAAAGAAGGTTTGGGGGATGGACAGAAGAATTTTTGCCTGTAAAAATTTTTCTTCCCCTTTCCCAAAAATTACAAAAAGTGAATTTCGGAGGTTGTTGTGGAATCATCTGTGTATCTCATCATTAAACAGATTATCGTCGCTCTTCTTATTGTTGGAGCATTCGGACTTTTCACCATTAAAATTAAACGCCTGATTGCTATAATGAAAGGCGTTAAGGGCTCCACCCCTGTTCCTGTTCCTCAAGTGAACAAAGAAGGCATGAAGCACCGTATGAATGCATTCTGGGTTGACGTTATGGGACAATCAAATGTTCGCCGTAAACCCGGTATTGGTCTTGCTCACACTGCTATTTTCTTTGGATTTCTTTGTATCCAGCCCCACTCTTTGGAGCTTATGGTACGTGGTGTTTTCCCTACTTTTTCTATCCACAACTTCCTCCCAACTTTCTATACAGGCTATATGATTTTTGGGGATGTCATGGCCACCCTTTGTTTGGCCGGTTTTGGTTATGTATTTTACAGACGTGTTGCTGTAAAACCAAGCTACTTGCCTCTCAGTAATGATGCCTTTAAAATTATCGGTTTCACTGTACTTATCGTAGTTACCTATTTGCTTCTAAACGCTCTTAGCATGGTTTCTGAATACGCCGCTAACGGTCATGTATTCACAGGTCTTCCCATTGCAGGCCTTCTCGCTACCATTTTTGGCATGTCCCACTGGAGTGTAGGCGCTCAAAACTGTGTATTCGAAATCCTTTACTGGGTACACCTTCTCACCATTTTAGGCTTCCTTATTTATATCCCCGGTTCCAAGCACTTGCACCTCCTTGCCGCTGTGCCAAACGTTGTACTCAAACCCCAACAAACCGCAAAATCTATTGCTAAAACTGATGTTGAAGACGAAAATGCAGAAACTTTCGGCCTTGGATTCATCAACGAAATCAACTGGAAACAAGTTCTCGATCTTTATGCCTGTACCGAATGTGGACGTTGTCAAGAACAATGCCCCGCTGCCCGCTCTGGAAAAGGACTTTCCCCTCGTGAGTTTATCCATGATTTGAAATTGGAACTTTTTGATAATGCCGACGGCATCATCACCGCTAAAGAAGAATTCCCTCAAATTATCCGTGAAAACGGTCATATCATTGCTGAACACGTTTGGGATTGTACCACTTGCCGTGCTTGTGAAAAAATCTGTCCCGTAAACATTCAGCACCTTGATTTCATGATTGAACTTCGTAAATACCAAGTTCTTATGGAAGCCGCTTTCCCTGCCGAGCTCGGTGACACCTTTACAAACCTTGAAAACCAATCAAACCCATGGGGCTTCCCGACTGCAACTCGTGGCGATTGGGCTAAAGAACTCGACGTTCCTCATATCTCCGAATGTCCCGATGCTGACATAGTTTACTTTGCAGGTTCCGCTCTCAGCCTTGAAGACCGTGGTAAAAAGATTTCTCAATCTCTTATCCGTGTTCTCCAATACGCCGGCGTAAAAGTTGCTATCCTCGGTGCAGACGAACAAGATTCCGGTGACGATGCCCGTCGTAGCGGTAACGAATACCTAGCTCAAGGCATTATCCAAACCAACGTGGAAATCATGAAAGAATACGGCGTGAAAAAAGTACTTACCGCTTGCCCACACACCTACAATATCTTGAAAAATGAATATCCTCAATTCGGTGCAGAGTTTGAAGTTATTCACCACACGGAATTCCTTAACAACCTTATGATGGATGGAAAAATCAAGCTTGAAAAGCTCGATCCCAACACCACCGTCAAATACACCTACCACGATTCTTGTTACCTTGGGCGTTGGAACGACATTTTTGAAGCTCCCCGTAAAATCATTAACAGATTGCCAAGCGCACGCCTTGTGGAAATGGCCGATCACCACGACAAAAACCTTTGCTGCGGTGGTGGTGGCGGTAGAATGTTCATGGAAGAAACAGAAGGCGAAAGAATTAACGTTATGCGCGCCAAACAAGCCAACGATACCGGTGCCGATATTGTTGCCGTTGCTTGCCCATACTGCTTAACCATGTTCAGCGATGGCTTGAAAGAACTCGAAACTTCTGCCAAAGTAATGGATATCGCCGAAATTCTCGACGAAATGATTATTGCACAAAGCGCATAATTGTGTGTTAGGGGTGTGATTTTATCGGGGGAGGGAGAACCTATTTTTTGAAAAAAATAGGGTTCTCCCTCCCCCGAAC
>CAYJHY010000016.1:0-20869 GCA_964369875.1 uncultured Mailhella sp. | reverse complement strand
TCGTAAGCGCCATTTTAATGGGCCCTTCAGGTACAGCCGGACGTGCGGCAATAGCTGGCAATGCAAGTGCAATAGCCATAAGAGCACACATGGATAGAGTAAGTATCCTTTTCATAACGACCTCCTTGATCGTACCATGTTCCATATATCTGAAATAAATATATGGTTTTTAGAGAAATTGCTTTCTCTAAATGGGGGATCAATAGGGAATCACGAATAAACATTCATTTTCCCTATCGACAATATGAGAAATAACTTTACTGCTGTTTAGGAGCAAAAAGCTCAGGCAGAAGTATATTTACTTCGGCATTACTATATAACATCATCATATACCTTTGCATATTGATACGCGCTTTATCGTTTTGCATATCGGCAAGTAAAGGTGTTTTGATAGCGGCAAAGTCTGCTTCGGTAGCCAGTTTTTTATCTGCAAAGCGAACCAATAAAACTTCATCGCCAAAAACAAAAGGTGTGGCAATCCAGTTTTTGTCTTCGCTTGCAAACACAGCTTTTGCCATATCTGCGTTAGTACCAAGGCCTTCGATAGTGCCTTCACGGTTGAAAAATGCACTTTCTTGTATATCACTTGGAGGAGTTGCTTCGAAAGTTTTCACAAGCTCGGCAGCTCGTTCTTTTGCATTTTCTAAGGCTTTTGCTTGAGCAATTTTCGCTTTAATTTCGTCTTGTACTTCTGCCAGAGGTTGAGTCATCGCAGGGGTAATATCCAAAACTTTCACAAGAGCAAGCCCGCCACTAATAGAAATGGGGCTATCCCAAAGCTGACCTTTTTCGGCAGCCATCAATACTTGCACATCTTTTTCTTGTAAGCCAAGGGAAGCTTTGATTGCTGTGCTGTCAAGTAAAGGACTGGTAATAACTTCAAGGCTGTTGGCTTTGGCAATGTCTTCAAGGCTTGTGTTGTTTGCGGCTTCAAGTAAAGCACTGTCTACCAAACTAGGAATGGCAGTGTTAGCTTTTTCGAGAAGAAGTGTATGTTTCAATTCGTCTTTTACTTCGTCGTAGGTGCGAGTCGTTGCGTCTTTTTTATCTTCTACCAAAATAAGGTGATAGCCAAAGTTTGTACGCACAGGCGTGGAAAGTTCACCAATATTCAAAGTAAAGGCAGCTTCGGCAAAGGTTGGTACCATTTGGTTCTTTGCAAACCATCCAAGGTCACCGCCTTGTTCTTTGGTTCCGTCTTCACCAAACTCCATGGCGATGTCTGCAAAGGCTTCTCCGCCACGAATTCTTTTTTCCAAGTCTTGAATACGTTCAAGAACTGCTTTATCGTCGGCTTCGGAAGCTCCTTGTGCAATTTGTAAAAGAATATGACGAGCTTTTACCTGTGCAGGATCTTGGAATTGTGTAACTCTTGCATCATAGGCTGTTTTGAGTTCATCTTCTGTTACTTCGAGTTTATTTGCAACAACATCAGGTGCAAAGTTTACGTATTGCAGTTGAATTCTGGCAGGTAATTGATATTGTGCCGAGTCGGCGGTATAACGATCTTCAAGTTCTTTGGCACTTACTTCAACGGCTGCCGGATCGGCTTTTACGCTGACATAGTCAACATTGCGTTGTTCGGTTCCAAAAAGGTATTGGTTGTAGGCCGTTTTTTCGCTTACATAAAGACCTGAGCTAAGAAGCTGTTGAAAGCGAGCAGGGAGTAAGTCTTGGCGGATGGCCGCTTCAAATTCAGCTACACTTTGTCCACTGTTTGCCAAGATTTTTTCGTAAATCTCTTTATCAAATTTGCCTTCTTCGTTTTGGAAGTAGGGCATGGAAGTGATAGCGTTACGAAAATCAGCCAAACTGATATTAATACCCGTACGTGTGGCTTCTTGTTCCAATAATTTTAGCATAACAAGGCTTTGCAGTACATTGGCTTCGATACCGAAACTCGCAAGCTGTTCTTCTGTTATATTAGGTATTACACTTTGCAACTCTTGAACTTGACGGCTATAGGCACGTTGGAATTCACGCATAGTGATTTGACTTCCGTTAACTTCCGCAACAACTCCCGTGGGCGATTGTACAGAGCCTATTCCCCAGAAAACAAAAACCAAGATTATAAGGCCAACGGCCAATTTTACGCCCCAAGATTGAGCATTAGATCGCATGCCATCAAGCATAAGAACTCCCTTATATGTTACTGTTTTTTACTACGATTACGAACATCGTTCAAAAGTCCGCCCGCACAAAGCAGTCGCCATTCCTGTGCAGACAAATCATGTTTTAGTCTTATTTCTTTTGTACTGTCTACCATAACTTTTAGGCTTTGGCTATTCTCAAGGGCAAAAGAATCAAAATTAATTTTAGCACCGAGGGTTAACGCTTCGTAATCTTCAACTCGTTCGATCACTAAAGGTAGTATGCCAAAGTTTATCAAGTTTGCTCTATGAATTCTTGCAAAAGAGAGGGCAAGAACCGCTCTGACCCCTAAGTGACGAGGTGCAAGGGCCGCATGCTCGCGACTTGAACCTTGACCATAGTTGTGTCCGGCCACGATAATACCGTGTTCGCCTTTATCACGGATAGCTTTGACACGAGACACAAATTCTTCATCCACTCGACTAAAGACATACTCGGAAATAGCGGGAATATTGGAGCGTAAAGAAGTAATTTCCGCACCGGCGGGCATGATATGGTCGGTTGAAATGCCATCACCCACTTTCAAGGCTACGGTACCGTCGATTTTTTCTGCCAAAGCAGGGAAGGTTTCGAGGGCAACAATATTGGGGCCACGCAAAACCTCTGTTTGACAGCGTTCTTCTGTATTTTTGGCCATAATGAAATGGTGTTTGATGGAAGGAATATTTTCAGGAAAACTTGGTTTTTTAGGCGCTTCTCCCCAGGTGCTCGGGTCGGTAAATTTTCCGTTTAAAGCACAGTAGGCGGCGGTTACAGGGCTGACTAAGTAGACGCCAGCGTCTTTGGTACCGCTTCTGCCTTCAAAGTTTCTGTTGAAGGTACGCACGGAAACACCGGCGGAACGAGGGGAAGAGCCCATGCCGATACAAGGTCCGCAAGAGCATTCCAAAAGTCTAACTCCGCTGTCAAGCAAGCTTGTCATGGATCCTTCTTCCATAAGCATGCTCAAAACTTGGCGAGAACCGGGAGAAATACAGGTATCTGTAGTGAAAGCAACTTGCTTGCCTTTCATAATTTCTGCAACCGTATGCAAATCGGCATAAGAGGAATTGGTGCAAGATCCCATGGCTACTTGGTCAACTTTCAAGCCGTCAAGTTCGGCGACCGTGACAACGCAATCGGGCATATGGGGTTTGGCGACCATAGGAACAATACTATTTAAGTCGATTTCCACCAAGTCGTCATATGTTGCACCTTCGTCGGCTGTTAAAGGCAGCCAATCTTGCGCGCGTCCCATGGAAGTTAAAAATTCTTTGGTTTGCTCATCGGAAGGGAATAAAGATCCTGTAGCTCCAAGTTCTGCTCCCATGTTGGCAATGGTAGCCCTTTCGGGAACGGTGAGGCTTTTTACCCCATCCCCTGTATATTCAAACACTTTACCGACGCCACCGCCGACACCGAGACGACGGAGTAATTCTAAAATAATATCTTTTGCTTGTGCGAAACCTTGTAAAGCACCACTTAAACGAATTTCAACCACTTGAGGCATGGGGATAGAATAAGGTTCACCGGCCATGGCAAGCGCCACAGAAAGACCGCCTGCACCCATGGAGAAAACCCCAAGGCCACCTGCTGTGGGGGTGTGGCTGTCGGAACCGATTAAAATAGTACCCGGAATGGCGAAGTTTTCAAGGTGAAGCTGATGACAGATGCCGGTTCCCGGAGGAGAAAAGACTGCCCCAAATTTTTCGGCAGAAGTTCTTAAAAATCCATGGTCATCGGCATTTCTAAAACCCATTTGTAAGGTGTTGTGGTCAACATAAGATACTGATAAATCAGTTTTTACACTATCAAGCCCCAAGGCTTCAAATTGCAACCAAGCCATAGTGCCCGTAGCGTCTTGGGTTAAGGTTTGATCCACATGTAAAGCAACTTCAGACCCAACCTTCATTTCACCGCCCCTCAAGTGGGCTTTGATTATCTTATGCGCAATGTTCACCACAATCTCCTTGTTACTATATTTTTATGTGTAAAACTAAACTTACTAACCTCAAGTTACTCCACTTCAAAACCTTGTTCTCTGTATTCGTTGAGCTTGTTGCGAAGTGTACGAACGGAAATGCCCAAAAGTTCTGCTGCTTGTGTTCTATTTCCGGAAGTTACCGCAAGACCTTTTTTTATCATCAAACGCTCTACTTCATGCAAAGGCATAAGCGATCCCGAAAACAAATCATCTTGTGTTGTCTTTTGAGGGGATTCTTCTTCTTTGCTTGCGGTGTCTGTCGATGAAAAATTTTGCGACATATTTTGAGCCGAGTTTTCTTCTGTCAGAAGGTGGCCTTGTTGTGCGTGTGCTTCGGCGTGATTTGAGTTTTGTCCATTGGAAGCGTTTTTGAATGTGCTTTTAGATGTCTGCTCATCGTTTTTGCAACCTTCGGATGTATTCTCGAAATCATAAGCAAATTCATCATTGAATTCACCATTAAAATCGTCGTCAAAATCGCTGTCAAAATCATCGCCGAAAAGAGGCCAGTCGTCACCATCAAGAAGGAAGTGTCCAGCTGTGATACTTTTACCCGCCGCCAAAAGAACAGCTCTTTCCATAAGGTTTTGTAACTCGCGGACGTTACCGGGCCAGTCGTACTGTTTTAACCATGCAATGGCTTCTTCGGTAAATTTTGTAGTGGGTAATTGATACTCTTTGGTGTAGTGATGGACAAAAAAGTGCGCAAGCTCCATAATGTCGTTGCCTCTTTCCCTGAGGGACGGCAAGCGAAGTGGAATAACATTCAAACGGAAATATAAGTCTTGACGGAATTTTCCTTCTTTAACCCAATCTTCCAGATGTCTGTTGGTGGTTGCGATGACACGTACATCAACTTTAACTGCTTCTGTGCCGCCGACTCTGTCGATTTCACCTTCTTGCAAAGCCCTTAATAGCTTTGCTTGCAAACCTAAATCCATTTCAGAAATTTCATCAAGTAACAGGGTACCACCACTGGCAAGTTCAAATTTTCCGACCTTTTTACCGATTGCTCCGGTGAAGCTTCCTTTTTCGTGACCAAAAAGTTCGCTTTCCAGCAAATGTTCAGGTAAGGCCGCACAGTTTATGGCGATAAATGGCGCGTTTGCGCGATTACTCCAGCCATGCAAGTTCTTGGAAAACATTTCCTTACCGGTGCCTGATTCACCATTAATAAGTACTGTGGCTTTTGAAGGCGCAACTTGTTTGGCTAAAGCCAAAGCACGGCGCATAGCAGGGCTTCTGCCTACAATCTTAGGGATCTTGGTCTGGTTTTTATCGGATTTTGAGTCATGCCGATCATGTTTGTCCGAGCGACCGGATTTTTCTCCGCGATTCAAATTGGGGAAATTCTCAATTTGAGATAAGGCAATAAGTTTTTCCACCAAAAGAGGTCCCACCCAGTAATCATAGGCGCCAAGTTCCATAAAATGGCGTGCTTCATCGGCGGTGCCGTTTTCGGTGGTGATAACAATTTGAGGGTAGTCGGGATTATGTTTTGCTTCGGCAAAAAGTTCTTCAGCTTTATAGCCTGATAAAGACGGACGAGTCACAATAATTTGCGGTGCGAAAGAACGCACAAAAGAAGAAGCCCCTTTAGCATTCTCTGCAAGCGAAGCTTCAATGTTAGCCTCACGAAGCTGTGGAAAAATACGGGTCACGGCGGAGGCTTGAGTAAGAAATAATATCCGTTTTGAGCTCATGCAAAAGCTATACGCTATTTTATTAAATCATGCAAGGAATTCTCTTTTTAATTTTTGAAAAAAAACACGACATGTGCGTGAATCTTATTTGAGGGGTTTTACCCCTCAAACTCCCCACCAAAGGGAATAATTCCCTTTGGAAACCCCGTAACCTGTCTTTTTATTTGCTTTCGCAAATGAAAAGACAGTGCATGAGTGGGGAAATCATTTCTCCAAAAAAATAAAAAAGAAAATAAGGAGATGAGATTGATGTGGGAAAAACGCACATCATTCCGATTCTCTTCAAATCTAAAAGTATAGTATAATAAAAAAAATACTTTAATTAAACTTAATGGTCTCATTATTAAAGTTTTTTGAGGAAAGGGTGAGGGTTTGGGAGGGGGAAAATGAGATAACCTTGACGAGTGAAGAACAGTCGTTGCTTGACAGTTAAAAAAGAAATCTTTACATTCAGTTGATGAATAAAAATCCCCAACAACATATTCTTTTTGACCATGAAAGAAGTACACGTATAGGTCTTCCCGAAGCTGTTTTTTGTCAAGGTAAAGATGCTTCCTCCTTGAAAAAGCTTCTTTTACAATTTAACAAAAAAAGTGGGATGAGCATCTTATTTACTCGCTTGGACGCAGAATTTTTTTACTCCCTAGAACAGGAATTGCAAGACAGCCTTGACTACGATGCTTTATCTCGTACCGCCTTTGCTTATCCTCTAAAAGCTCACACTTCAGGAAAAAAAGTGGCGATTGTCAGCGCAGGAACTGCGGATGCACGGGTTGCCCACGAAGCAGCCAGAACGCTGGCTTATCTCGGAATAGAATATGCTTTGTTTGAAGATTGCGGGGTAGCCGGACTTTGGCGTCTTTTGGATAAAATAAATCTTATTAAAGAATATGATATTGTGATTACTGTCGCCGGCCTTGATGCCGCCCTTGCCTCGGTGATGGGTGGGCTTGTTTCTGCTCCGATTATTGCTGTTCCGACATCCGTCGGTTATGGGATGGCAAGAGAAGGGGAGAGCGCTCTTTGTTCTATGCTCAGTTCTTGTGCGCAAGGAATTTCGGTGATGAATATTGATAACGGCTATGGTGCGGCGTGTGCGGCGGCACGTATTATTAATTTATTTCGTAATCATTAAAAAAGAGGTAACAAGTGAATAAAAGTACACAAAAGAAAGTCGAGCCGACACAAGAGCCGGAAATTCATTCTCATGAGCAACATGAACATTCACACGAACATACGCACAATCCTTCCGAAGCTGCTCACTCTCACGGGCACCCTGAACATACCTCGCACAATACAAAAAGAAAGCAATATGGCAAAATATTAACGGTTCGTGCTTTATCAGGTTTATCGGGAGACATGATGGTTTGCGGACTTGCGCACATGGCCAATCTCAATCAGAAAAATATCAATGATATGTTAGAGTTGTTGGAACTGGAACAAGTCAAAGGAAGTGTTGTGCTTGAAACAAAGAGTATCAACGCGATTTGCGGACTCCATGCAAACGTAAACCTTCCTTACGAACATGCCCACAGAAACTTAGAAGATATCCAAAAAATAATTGAAAACAGTCGTTTGGGGCAAAAAGCAAAAAAACTCGCTTTGCAAACGTTTCACCTGTTAGCAACGGCGGAGGCAAAAGTTCATGGGAAGGATCCCAAAGAGGTGACCTTTCATGAAGTAGGAGCACTCGACAGTATTGTAGATATTTGTCTTGCTTGCGCTATATTTGCCTTTATTGCTCCCTCGAAATTTGTATGTAGTCCTTTACCTCTTGCCGACGGCTCTGTTTACTGCGCCCATGGGCATATCCCAACCCCCGCTCCCGCGGTTTTAGAGCTCTTGCAAGATGTGGCTGTTTGTTCTTTTCGTGGAAAGGGTGAAACCATTACCCCCACGGCCATAGCGCTTCTTAAAACATTTAACGCAGAGTTTGATGTTTGGCCATCAATGGTCATCGAGCAAAGAGCCTTGGTTTATGGCACAAAAACTTTTCCAAATGTGGCAAACGGTGCCATTTGGGCTTATGGCAAAGGTTTTGATATGTAGTTTCTAAAATTAAATCAAAGCGACTATCTTAATAAAAACTGTCCCAAATCTTCCACAGTTTCCGCTATATGGTCGGTTCCATGTTCTTGGAACTCTTCTTTTGACCCAAAGCCATAAAGTACACTGACGGCAAAAAGTTTATGTGTTTTTGCGCCGATAATATCATGTTTTCTGTCGCCCACCATAGCCACGGAAGAAGAGGGCATGGTATTGGTTTGGCTGAGGGCAAAGGCGATAACATCGGCTTTTAAAGTTCTTGTTCCGTCAAATTCACTGCCCGATACAAAATCGAAATATTCTATAATGTCATAATGTTTAAGGATTTGCTTTGCGTAATCACGAACTTTTGAGGTTGCCAAATAGATTTTTTTATCGTGATGTTTTAAATTTTGTAGAAGACCTTGCATTCCTTCAAAAAGATAGCACTCGTAAATACCTTTGTCTGCATAGTATTCACGGAATTTTTTAATGGCAAGGGGAATATCTTCCTTTTTAATGCCGTATTCCATAAATGATTGATCAAGCGGAGGTCCGATAAAGGTGCAAAGCGAAGATAATCCTTTATGGGGAATGGAAAAATAATCAAGGGCGTAGGCGACGGATTTGGTAATGCCTTCTTGAGGATTAGTAACCGTTCCGTCAAGATCGAGAAGAATGTGAGAAAATTGTGACATGTGTTTTCCTTTGTTTTGTTTATTTTTCTTTTTTTTGGGGAAACCCTTTAAATTAGATTCACGTGAGCTGAAATACACGTCATTCCAATTCTTATAACACCCCAAAACATGATACAATCAGAAGCAGATGTTTTTGAAATTAATACCCCTTTATTAAAGTTTTTTGAGGAAAGGGGGAGGGTTTTCCCCCTCCCAAGAATAAGCAAATTAGACTCATGTGAACTAAAATAAATTATCCTATAAAATTAACTTTGACAATTTCTATTTTTAGGTTAACTTAAAGACATAGCCGTAAAAAATTTATTTTTCTTTATCGCTTTTTCATTTTTTACGGAAATGTTCACGTTTTAAAAGGTAGTTCTTTATGTTTTCGCTTTTTTCCACATCAGGTTCTCAAGGTAATACTTCAGGTCCTAAGGCCATTGATATCCAGTTACTTTCTGATGCCGAGGTGCTTAAGGTTTGGGATCAAACCCAGAACTTATTGCAAAGTCAAGAGGAAAATAACTTGCCAACTCAGCTGACAAGTTATTATGCCTATGTTATTGAAACAGAATTACAATTGCGTTCTCAACAAAATCCAAGTATCTTTTTTAATATACTTAATGATTGCGTTGAGGAAACCGTCCATGATATTAAATGTTCGTTCCCCAAACAAGTTCTTTCCACTAATATCGTTATCTAATTTCTTTTTTGATTTCAGTGAGGAAGGTAGCAAAAAGTTTTGTTACCTTCTCAACGTTATAGTTCATAACCTTCACAATTTCTTCCCAGCTCACCGGCTCTGCATCGTTTTTCCATGCGTCGTAATCAGTACTCATGGCGACACTGGCGTACGGGATTTCAGCTTCTGCCGCTAAAATTGCTTCCGGAGCAATACTCATATTAACCACATCCGCCCCAAGAGTGCGGTACATGTGGGACTCTGCTCTTGTGGAAAAACGAGGGCCTTCGATGGTGATAACCGTTCCCTTTGCATGAAAATCAAACTGTAAATCTTGTAGACCTTGAATAAGTAAATTACGCATGTTTTGGTCAAAAGGGTCTGCAAGGCTGACGTGTTTTATGCCGTCTTTAAAATCTTCAAAAAAAGTTAAAGGGCGTAATCGTGTAAAATCAATAAATTGATCAAGCACTACCAAGTCTCCCGGCTTAATCTCCTCACGCAAAGAACCCACTGCTGTGGAAGAGAGAATATGAGTGCACCCTCTTTCTTTGAGAGCAGTAATGTTTGCCCTGTTATTAACAAAAGTAGGCGGAATTTCATGATCATAACCATGTCTGGATAAAAAAGCCACGGGAAGTCCTTGGAAAGAGGCCTCTTTTATGGGAGAAGAAGGCTTTCCCCAGACAGTTTCCATGGAAACTTCGGTCACATTTTCTAATAAATCTGTTTTTTCAAGACCACTGCCACCGATAATACCAATTTTTATGTTTTCCATTTGTATGCCTTTTTATGGGGGTTTGCTTTAAGTTTGAGTTTTTTATGGGAAATGATTTCCCCCAACCCCCCTCAGCTATTTTTTACTTACTTTGGTAAGTCAAAAAAGTACGGGGTTTCCAAAGGGAATCATTCCCCCTCTATTACTTGTCGGGGAGTATGAGGGGTGAAACCCCTCAGCAAAATTCATTTTGTTATGATAATAAATGTTCGCTTACAAAACGAATAAGCGAGCGTATTTGTTCTATGCTTGTTGCATAAAAAATTATTCCTTCATCGTGCCCTTGCATAACCACGCAACCTTCTAAGGGGGAGCTCTTAACCACATCTTGAAGCGCCAAAGCCATTTCTACAGTGCCATAGGCCACATTTTTAGGAGTTTTCAAGCTTTGCTTTTCTTGCAACAGGGCAGAAAAAAGCTGTTTATGGTGGATGTGGACAATGTATTGAACTTGTGGGGAGGCCTCATAAATGGCGGCGTGCGTCAAGGTTTCAGAACTTGCTTGCAAAGGCCCCATGCTCCAAACTTTGTTTTCTTCCTTACTGCTTTTTGTTACTAAGCAATAACCATCACGGCCAAGTTCACGAGCGCCCCCTGTTGCGGTTGCGGAAATAATAAAATATTTATTTTCTACACTATCCACACCGTTGACATCAGCAGAGTCGGCAACGGATTCATTAACAGGCTCACCGACAGGTTCACTTTTAAGACGCAAAGAAATATTCCCAAAACCGATACCGCTTTCATACATTCCTACGAAGCCGACATCGTGCAAATCCGTACGCAAAACATCGAGTTCTGCCAGCCTTTCGGCTAGATTAGCATGGTTCAAGTGCGAGGCGAGTTCAGGCGCTTCCCATTCCATGGGGGTATGGACACAATTAAATTTTATATAACCTTCATCAATCATATAGGTACCGTTTTTTGTTTTTTTTATTGTTTTTTATTGGGAGGAGGAAAACCCTCCCCCTTTCCCCAAAAAACTTTAATAGTGGACAGTAGGTAAAAAAAATATATTTTTGTTATACCATACTTTTAGGTTTTAAAAAAATTGGGATGGCATGAAAATTATTGAATATTACACAAAACTGTTAACGTATTGGTTTTTCAGGAGGGGGGAGTTTGAGGGGGGACCCTCATTTTTTCTAAAAAATGGGGTTCCCCCCTCAAAAATTCTTTACCCTAAATAAAAATTTCTTACCCTAAATAAAAGCTTTTGCTTCGGGGAAGAGTTCCAAAATGGCTTCTTCGCTTGCTTTGCAGATGCCTCTTTCTGTAATAAGACCACTGATGAGGCGGGCGGGAGTCACATCGAATGCCCAGTTGGCGGCTTTGGTGTTTTCGGGGGAGATTCGTACTTCCACAAGCTCTTTTGTCGTTTCGAGTAATCCTTGGATATAATTGACTTCTGTGGCATCCCGTTGTTCTATGGGTATTTTTTTTCCGTCGTTAATAGAAAAATCAAAGGTAGAGGAGGGAAGAGCCACATAGAAGGGGATATTGTTGTCGTAGGCGGCAAGGGCTTTAAGGTAGGTACCTATTTTGTTGGCAACATCGCCGTTACGAGTTACTCTGTCTGCACCGACAATCACCATATCAACAAAACCGTTTTGCATAAGATGTCCGCCGGTATTATCGGCGATAAGACTATGTTCAACCCCTTGTTCTTTGAGTTCCCAAGCGGTCAAGCTTGCGCCTTGATTGCGTGGTCGGGTTTCGTCAACCCAAACATGTAAGGGGATGTCTGCCTCAAAGGCCGTATAGACCGGACTAAGGGCTGAGCCATAGTCGGTAAAGGCAAGCCAGCCTGCGTTGCAGTGGGTCAGGATATTTACTTGGGATTGTTTTTTTGCATAAATATCGGCGATGATTTCCTTACCAAAACGGCCGATGTTTTTGGCGTATTCAATATCATCTGCGGCGATTTGTAAGGCTTTTTGGCGTATAGTATTAAGGCATTCTTCCCTAGTTTTTCCTAGCCAAAGCGGAAGCATTTCATCGAGGGCAAAGGTGAGATTTTTGGCTGTAGGTCTTGTAGCTTGGAGTTTAGCGTGGGCATCTTGCATATAATCTTGCCATGATAAAGAGTTTGTTGTGCCAAATTTTTTGGCGGCAACATAAACACCATAGGCTGTTGTCACGCCGATAAGTCCGGCACCGCGCACTTGCATGGAGGAAATGGCGTGGCAAACTTGATCGAGAGTGTCAAGGTGAATAAGTTTGAATTTATGTGGCAAAACCGTCTGGTCTATTATAGTTAATCTGTCTTCATGGTCAAGCCAAATTGTAAGATAATGTTTATTTTGTATAAGCATATTTATCCAAAATTATTGAAATAAAAGTTCTATGGATTTGTCAGACATCTGTTTGACGTTACTTGCTTTAACCGGGAGTTTAAGATCGAATACCAAACGAGTATGGGTATCGGTAAAGCCTACACGAATATTTTTTACCATACGGTTACTGACAAGTCTTGGCACATTTATCTGCCATTTTCCCAGAATATCAAAAACTACTCGATTTGGGTTTTCAAGAATAAAAGTAGATCCTTTCATTTCTTGACTACCCGTCAATAAAAGACGAACCCTGTTGCCGTCCATGGTCATTCTTGCATGGAGCACAGTGGCGCCCTCACGAGGAATCATTCTTGTTGCCGTAATTATCTCTTTATCGGTAATGCTGATACTTTTTGTGTCTTTTGTGTTCACCTCTACGGCGGGTGCCAATGTCATTTCTGCATTCAAGTCATTTTGCTTATCCGCAATGACTTCTTCTGTAGCTTGATTGTCGGCTTGAGTTGGTGTTTCGGCGGTTTTGACCTCATCACTTGCGGGAGACGGTGCGGAGGGTGGTGTCGTTGATTTTTCAGAAGTTTCTAAACCTGTTGTGTCTGCATTTGTTGGGCTCGCAGGTAAAGAAACAGCTTGAGGTGACTCAGGATTTGCGATTTGACCTTCGGAAGTTTGCTGGGTGCCTGCAGAGAAGGCCAATTGATCGGTAATTTCTCCCGATAAGGCTTTTTCCAAAAAGGCTTCGGCATCGGCATGGTCGAAATCAGTAGGGGTTTCAGCTGTCGTACCTTGAGATTGACCGCTTGTATTTTCTTCTGTTTTTTCTTTTTCCCTGTTGGCTTCAATAGTTTTTTGGATTTCCTCGGGGCTTGGCACAACAAAGTTTGGTTCTATTAAATTTTCCACCGGGGGCAATTCTTGTGTTTTACGTACTTCATCCGTTTGGCTTACAGAACCGTCAGCTATGACAGTTTGTCCTGTGTTTTGAATACTTTCGTTTTGGTTACTTCCTTCAAGCAGGTTGGAGGGAACCGGTTGACGTAAGACCAACGCTAAAACCACAGCGATGACGAGCATGACAAAGGCCGAAAAAAAGTATACTGCTTTCTTACTCATATATTAATTTTCCTTGTACCGCCATCAAGGCGTGAAACGTGTGCGGTGATCATGGACAAAAGCCTTTGAGCTACACTTAGATCGGGTTGCAAATCAAGTGCTCTGTTCAAATAATTAACGGCTTCTTGGTATTCCTTTACTTCAAAAAACAAGCGTGCGGCATTGAAGAATGCATGGCTGTCTCTTGGAGAAAGCTGTGTGCTTCGCAAAGCAAAAGCAATGGCAAGATCGAGTTCTTGAATTTTACGGAGTTTTACCGCACAATCGGCGAAAATGTGCTTATGCGCCTCCACTAAGGAATCGTCTTGACGAAGTAAATCTTCAAAGCGGGTCAGTGCAATATTTTTTCTGCCATGGTTCCATAACGCCATTGCTTCGGAAAATTCTTTTTTATATCGGTAATTAAGAAGTACGGCTTCTCTATTCTTTTCACCTACCTGCACTCCAAGTTCATCATCTTTGCGAAGAATAATAAGGCCGTCTTCTCCGTCAAAAAACTCAGGTGGAGGAATTTGTTTTGGGGGGGCTTGCGGTGCCTGCATAGGGGCAGACGGTGGCTGTTTATCATAACCGCGAATTCTTGTGTTTTGTTGCGCGGCTTCTCTTTGGCCCTTAATAAATACCACATCATTATTGGCGGCTTGCATTTTATTGAGATTAGGGTCGGGTTTATAGACCTGTACCATTTTGAGGTTTGGCAGTTTTGGCTCTCTTTGCAAAATGACTTTTTCCTCAGAGAAATTCATTCCGAAGGTGCGAGTATCGACAATAAAAGACTGTTCATGAGGAATTTTGTTTTGATCTAAAAGCTGAATAAGATAGCGTTGATCTTGTTTGCTGAACCAAACGTACCAATATTCACGATTGAATGGGGTTTTTGAATGGCCTGAAATGCCGTTTAGCTTTCCTGAATATATCCCTAAAAATTTAATTGCACTCATATAAAATCCTACGTTTTGTAATTCGATTTCTGCAAAAAAAAGACCTCTTTCTTTATACCCTAAAAAACCTCTGCTTGACAAGCTAAGATGTTTGTACAACATTTTTGACATAATCAATTTGCTTAATGGAAATACTTGTTATTTTCTCATTTTTTGCTAAAATACCTTTCCGGATTCTTCAATCCAAAAGCTCTGCATAATTACAAACGTAGTTATAACCTCTGTACTTTTTTCAAAATCAGACTTCATAACAAGATGAAAATTATTCAGATAAAAATATAAAAATCAAATGGTTAGATGGAAATCGTGATTATACCTATTCTTGGTTTTTGGTCACATTTGTGGTGTAAACGTTCCATAAGCCCTCGCAAAATAAATTTGCAGCGGTCTTGTTCATATTGTTATGAAAGGGCGTTAAACTTCTTTTTTATTGAGTCATGGACGTATTATCTACACTCTATCGCAAAAAAACTTGTTTTTTGAGTTATACGACAAAATCAATTTAATGGAAAATATATTTCTGTAAGAAAATTATTAAAAATTGGCAATATTATGAAAAAAATATATTTTAATTTCTTCTACTTTGGTCTTATGCTTTTTCTTGTGGCTTGTGCAAACAAACAGGCTGAACCTCAAATCGATCAAACGTCAGTAAACCAAGAAGAAAATTTGACTCAAGGACAAGAAAAAAATCAAGAGGTAAGCCCAAAAGGGGCAAAAAGTAAGGCTCTTCCTAAAAAAACATCAAGTGATAAAGATTCTGTTTCTGAGGAAAAAGAAACGGTTTCTGAAATCAAAGAGGTTGAACCTATCTACAGTTATGAACTCATTATAGAAGACATGTCCCTAAACTACAAAAAAAGTGAAGATAAAGAAGATAAAAAGGACGAAAAAGACTTTGAGGCCGACAGACTCTCAATGGAGCAAAAAATTAAAGATTTGTTCCGAGAAAACAGCCAACTTGAAAGTTTGAAAAAAATTCCCTTCCAAAATGAGTTAACCCTTGAAAGGCGGGTGGAGAGCGATATTCAAACAGCGATTAAGGTCATGGAATCCTATGGCTTTTACTCTTCGGAGGCATCTTTTGAAATTGTAGACTTGCATAATTCGGAAGAAAATAACCTCACTTCTACAAATCAGGAAGGTGAAGTTAAAGTAACAAATGTAGACACAGAAGAGCAAGCTCGCGAAAAAAAAGAGAAAGCAAAAGAAGAGGAAGAAAAAGAAAACGAGTCTTCCGAGTTACGTTATAAGGTCACTTTGTATCTTAAGCCGCATCAGCAATACTTTATCGAAGAAATAAAAATAAAATATACACAATATTTAGGCATTCCAAAAGCTTTTACCGTCCGTAAAGAACGAGTAGGTTTATTCAGTAAAAAAGTTGTCCCAAGCTATACGTTTGAATTCCCAAGTGACCTTAAAGGCATCGAAAGAGGGGACAGTGCAGACGCTGATACTATTTTGGCAGCAACGGATGCTTTTATTTATCCTTTTCAAGACAATGGATATCCTGAAGCCAGAATTTCAAATATGGCGTTTTCTGTGAATAAGGAAGAAGAAAGCCTTAAGGGTACGGTTTTTGTCAGTCAGAATATGCCTGTACTCATGGGGGATGCCGTTATAAGCGGAAACGAGAAGGTTTCCGAAAAATTTATCCAAGATTTAAAACCATGGAAAACCGGTACGTTTTGGGATGAAAGAAGTATTTTAGATTATCGAGACGCTTTGCATAAAGCAGGGCTGTTTAAAAAAATTGAAATCGATTATGATAAAGAGGCGTATAATGACTACCGAGAAAAAGTGGTTGCCTATCGGAAAAAACTTATACAGCTCAGAAAAACAGCCAAAGCGGAAGGAAGATCTACCAAAGAAGCCGATATTATCAAAGAAGCGGAAGAAAAAAAGATATTTTTCCCAACACCGCCCACAATGCCTATTAACGTGCAACTTGAAGAATCCACCGCCAGAACGCTTTCAGGCTCTGTTTCCTATTCCACCGATGATGGATTTGGACTAAAAGGAAGCTGGGAACACAGAAACTTTTTTGGCAATGGAGAACGCTTACGTATAGAGGTGCCTCTTACAAAGGACGAAGCCTTGCTTGATGCGGAACTAAAAAAATCTGCATTTCTTCATCCTGAACAAAGTCTTATTTTTCAAGCCAGCGGTGGTTATGAAAATACGGATGCGTATGAGCGAAATTATGTGGATTTAGCTTTTGGTATTGAGCGAGAATTGTATAAAAAATGGTTGGTAAAAAGCCTTTTACACTTTGATTTTGTTCAGCCTAAGGACAGCCCCGATGAGCTCAGCTATCACGCTATGCGCTTAGAAAACAGTGTTCGTTATGATAACCGTGATGACAGTCAAATTCCTACTAAGGGCTATTTGGCAGAAATCAAGTTTTCCCCACTTTGGGGCTATGATAACGAGAGTTTTTATGGCTTACCTGTGGAGTTTATCGGAACAGGCTATCTTTCTGTGACGGATTCCACTGTGCTTGTGGGACGCCTTGGCGTTGGCATAATGCCCGGTTCCGGAGAAGAACGCATCCCTCGTTCGGAGCGCTTTTTCCTTGGGGGAAATAATACGGTAAGAGGCTTCTCTTATCAAGAACTTGGTAAACACGACAGCGACGGAGATCCCATCGGTGGACTTTCTTATAATTTTATTAACTTGGAATTACGTTATAGTATCGATGAAGACCTTACTATCGTTCCCTTTGTGGACGCAGGTATGGTTTACGAAAGTAATACCCCTCGTTGGGGAGAAAACTTAGCCGTCGGTGTCGGTATCGGTGCACGTTATGCGACCCCCGTCGGCCCCATTCGATTGGATTTAGCTTTTCCTATAAACAATCCCTATCACAAAGAACATAAAAATTGGGATGACTTCCAACTTTATGTCAGCATAGGACAATCATTCTAATGAAATATTCTGCTCTAAAAATAAAGCGCGTATTGCGTGTGTTCTCACTTGGTGTTTTTTTTATATTGGGACTTAGTTTAACTATCTTTACCATAGCTTGTCTTGTCTTGCGTTTGCCAAACATTGAGACATATTTTAAAGTGAAAGTTGAAGAAATGGCTAATCTTGCGCTTAAACCCTATTCGGCTACGATACGTATGGAAAACTTGGAACTTAATCTTCCTTTTTCTGTAGTGATCGAAGGGGTAGATATTGATGACAAGGAAGGAAATTTTGCGCATATTGAAGAAATTCAACTTTCAAGTCGATTTTTTTCTTTGTTACGCTATCAGGTGGTGATTCCCAAGACAGGCCTCCAGAATGCTGAAATATATCGATTACCAAAACTGACATCTCCACCGGAAGTTGTGGATACAAGTCTAAGCGGAAATCGCTTTTATATGCCAAAATTTGAAGTGCTTTTGGCTGATATTGCTGATCTCGTGTTCAATTCAGGACTGCCAAGCATACGTTTTCATGATATTTACGCTACAGATATGCGGATTGCTCCAAAAGTGCTTGAAGAATTGCGTGCACAAAACCAAAGCGTCGACAATCTTCAAAATACGAATTCAAGCGACAAGATTGGCGCTACCGTTGCAGAGGCTGAACAAAAGAATACCGCTGACGCCCTTCAAAAAGGTTCGGTAGGGGATAATCTTGACAAGCAAACAGATAGTATTGAGAATGGTCAAGCTAAGAAAGAATCAACACAAAGCGTAGCGGAAACGGTCGCGGAAAAAAAATCTGAAGCAAGTCCTGAAACAAGTGCTGAAATAGGCATGGAAGCAAAAAATGACGTAGCCGACGAAGTCGCCAAAGCCGACGGAGAAAAGGTTGCTAATAAAGTAGAGCAAGATATTTTTCTTAGCTTTAAAGCGTCTGCAAGCCTTGACAACGGTCTTCTGCAGTTTATGAGCGAACTTGGGGTTTCCTATGCCAAAAATACCCCTATGTCCTTTAAGTCTCGTATAGATATATTTGACACCCATAAATTACGGGCACAAATTATTTTAGACGATAATGAAGGTATGTTGTTCAATTTAGCAAATAGCCTTGAAATAATGCCTTTTGCGCCGAACGGACATCTTAATATCAATATGGAAAATACAGGAAGTTTTGCAGAATTTACACTTCCTTATGCTATAAATTTTTATAATAGCGCGTATTTGCAAGAAGAAGCAAAAATTACGGGACATTTTGACTTTAATCCTCTTATGCTTGAAATGGAAGGGCTGCTTTCACCTAAGGTGCAAAATCTTTTGGAAAATGGGACGATAGCCTTAAACGCTTCTTTCTCTCTTTTTTCAGAAAATGCCTCAGAGCATAAGAACAATGGCGTAAATAGTCAAAATGGTGCAGAAAGCTCTAAAAATGTTGAGAATGCAGACAGTACTGAAAAATTGATAAACTCAGAGCATATTGAACACGCACAGAGCGCAGAGCCGACAGAGAATATAGAAAATGTCGAGGATTCAACCATCACAGAAAACTCGGAAACAGCAGACGCTACCGACTCTTCCCAAGCGACAGTTATGGAGACAACCAACACCTCCGATGTTGTTTTTCAAAATACAGCCACAAATACAGCCCCAGATACAACCCCATATGCAACCACCGAAATTTCTGATAACAAGTCCGAAGATGTTCTGCAAATTATCCGCATTAAATATGCGATAAAAACCCAAGATATGGCTTTTCTAGCGCCTGACCTCAAACATCTTTTAGGCGAGACTCAAGACTCACAAGGGCAATTGGATTTGGTTTTTTCAAAAACAGAGTTGCCTTATGCCAAATCCGATACCATTTCTTTTAATTCCAAAAATATCCAAGCCGGTATAGATCTTTATGCTTCTTACGACTTGGACATAAAAGCGAAAGTTCAGGTAAAGGATCTAAGCTTTTTAAATACTCCCGAACAAATAATAGAAGGGCAAACGGAAGCCTTTATTGCAGTAACAGGTAATGCCGAACGTTTACTTTATGAAGCACAACTCAAAATCCCTGAGCTTGTTGTGGACAGCCCTTTTATTGCCAAAGTTAAGACAAAACAAGAAGAGGCCATTGAAGCTTTAATGAACAGCCAATCGGAATATGTGGATTTATTTGAAGAAGCAGAGGAAGAAAAGCCACAACGCCTTGAACTCGAAGATCTTATATTATCTATTAAAAGCGAAAGTTTGGAAACACCTGCTCCATCCGCTTCCCAAACAAAATTGAGTGAAGAGGATGAAGCCAATCTTGACAAACAACAAAAGCTTGAAGAGGCTATTAAGGAAGAACGAAACCACGCTACAGGCAAAGAAAACCTTTACGGTTTGCAAGTAAACAGACTTTTACAAACCTTCATCAATAATACCAGAACGCCAAAACCTCTTGTGGTGAATTTCCATGCCCTTTACAATAAGGCTCCCGTAGATTTTTCATCAATCATCTTGGTAACGCCTGAGCTTCTCGGAAAAAATACGGGAAATCCGCGCAGTCTCCTTATGCGTAAGATAAAGCTAAATGCTTTTGCGTTTAACTTGCAAGGAAACTTGGCGGCCGCTTTTATTCCCGGCGACTCTTATGCGCAGGATTTAAGCCGTCCTCCTTTGCTTTTTGGCGGACTTACAGGAAAAATGCAAAATGCCGAACAATTGCAATCAGCTTTGCATTTGCCCATGGAAATTGACAACCTTGATTTTCTTTGGAAATTCACAGTAAACAATGAAATTGCCAATACAAGAAATAGGGTAAAGGATACACAAGATCAGAAAAGTGTAGAAATTCAAGAAAATGAAAGCAGCCAAACTAAAAAAGATAATAGTTATGTAAGCGGGCAAGATTTGTATTGGAAGCTTTCTGCACAAGAAATTGGTTTTAGTGATCAAAAAATAGGTCAACCTTTTATAGATCTCAATATTCAAGATTTGTGGGGTGAACCTTCCATAAATGGGCATATCAAGGCTAAAAGCATTGAAGCCGGCCCTGTGAAATCGCATGATCTCAATATCCAAGCCAAAGGACCTTTGGCGAAACTTGATCTTAACGCCAGCATGCAAGGCAATACGGTATTAAACTTTAAAGGTATCGTCGGTCTTGACCACAGACAACAAGATATTTTTCTTGATATGGAACGCTTTCGCCTCAGACATCCCGAAAGTAAAACCGATATAGCTCTCAAGCACAAAGGACAGTTGCGTCTTTCAGAAACGCTTTTTTCTGCAAATAATATACGTCTTACCGTTGCTCCCAAAGGGGAAGTTGACATTAATGGCGTAGTGCAAGAAGATTTAATCACCCTCAAAGGATGGTTTAAAGATATAGATCTTTCTTATCTTCCTGTCGGTGTGGGGGGATTACTTTACGGGCGCTTTGGTTTTGAGGGGAATTCCAATAAACCTTCAGGCTATACCGATATTCGTATCAGTGATATAAAATCCCCCGGTCTTCCGCTTACCACCATCGATATTAACGGAAAAATTGTTGCCGGAAGTGTTTTACATGAACTCTTTTTAGCCACCAGTATTTATAATAAAGAAGCACTCGGCATTAAAGAAGCGGTTATGGAAGTTCAGATTCCTTTG
>CAYJHY010000015.1:0-20953 GCA_964369875.1 uncultured Mailhella sp. | reverse complement strand
TGTCCCTATATCGAGACCAACCAATAGTTCGGATTTTGACATCCAAAGCCTCCTCATACTACTTCAAAGTATTTAACCATAACTTAGATAAAATGTCTAGAAAATTTTATATAAAAATGTAGAAAATTTTTAGTTTTTTTAAAAAAACTTTCTCGAAAAAAAACTAATTTTTTACTACCGTAACATGATTTTCAATAACTGTAATCTTTTTTATTTTGTTGAATTCTTTTCTCTTCTCCAAATCGCTGAGAGCTTGAGCTAAAATCTCCATATTGTTTTCCATATCGTCCACGGCTACGGTAATCAAAATGTTGTGTTTTTCCAGAAAAAACTCATAGTTATTGAGCGGTGTTATCTTAAACCATGCAATGTCATTTATGTGAAAGGGCAACTCTGCATTTTCCAATTTGTCAATAAAAAAGGGCAAAATATCAATGGCGTTTTCGTCTGATGTTTGCAGGTGAAAACTTGGCAAGGAAAAAAACTTTTCATGGCTGACCGGCGCAATAAAGTTTAAATTCTTATCCAGATAATAAAGAGTGTCTTTATTGGTAACCCAAAAGACGGGCTCCCTTTCTTTGATTTCTATTCGGAAAATACCGGGTAAGTCTCGTATAATATTTACTTCGTCTATCCAGTGGTTCTCCAGTAAGGCAATTTTTAAGGCGTTAATTTTGTACGATAAAATATTATTTCCCGTTTTAAGCCCCGTTATCGCTAAAATATCATCATCCGTAAGGGATTTATTCCCGGAAATATGAATTTTGGTAATGGCAAAATAGTCTGATGTGGTTAAATACTGATAGGTTTTTATGGAAGCAAAAACCAAAGCAACAAAGATGGTAATTGCCAGAAGAACACTGAGAATCAGCCTTGCATAATCCTTGGATTGCTCCGTATAGGCATAACTCATTCTTAGAAAAAATTCTTTAATTCTAAAAAGAAGTGCCATTTTATAAATATTGGCAGATTTGGACTTAACCGTCTCGCCACGTTTATACTGATTACGCTTTACCGATTTTTTGGGAGGGGACGCTACAGCCATAGCCTGACCTCCTCATGTAACTCGATGTTGTGTAATTGCATTATTTTATTTTTGGCTTCTTCGATAATAGCTAATGCGTCACCGCTGTTGCCATATCCTATATTTTCCAAAAAGTTTGCGTGGATATGAGAAAGGCGCATGCCGTTTTTCTCAAAACCTTTAAAACCCGCCTCGTCAAGCAGTTTACCTGCGCTGACGCTCACTTCTTGCCCGTCTTGTAAAATGGTAGGATTTTTAAAGACACAGCCGGCAGTGTACGCTTTGATGGGTTGACTTGCTTTTTTGGTGAGCAAGTTTTCGCTTATTTTAGTTTTGACTAAGTCCCGTTTGATAAAAGGAAAAACCAAACTTGCTTGGCAAATAATATAATCTTCTACAGGAACTCCTTGGTAAAGAGGTGTAAAAGAGCGATAAGTGTTAATAAATTGCGAACGATCGAGGGTTAGAAAACCGTGTTCTTCTGAGTAAACAGTTACGTTTTCGAGAACTTGATCCATTTCGCAAGCGTAAGCCCCTGCGTTCATGGCAATGGCGCCCCCCACTTTTCCGGGGATACCGCAAAGACCTTCAAGGCCACTGGCACCGCTATTGGCACAAGCTTTTAGCAAAGTAGGTAAAGCCATTCCCGCGCCCACTTCGAGGCGAAGGGCTTTTTCGCTCCATCCTTCTTGAAACGCTTGTTTCACCAAAGGGGGAGTGAGATCGTCGTCAAGCCAAATAAAGGCTTCTTGAAATTTTTCTTCGTTTTCCAAATGGATTTGGATTTGCGCCACGGCGAATTCTAAATATTTTCCTTGATAGAGGCTTTCGTCTGAGGCCAAAATATTACTTCCCCCACCAAGGAGGCGAATGGGAAGACCTATTTCTTTGGAAATTTGCGCAAGGCTTGCAAGCTCTTCTTGTGTACGCACATGATAGAAATAGGGCACAAAACCGCCTAAGCGTAGGGTAGTTTTTTTGCGAAGTTCTATATTTGTTGCTTGTTGTACACTCATGACTTTATCCTTTTATAAATTGCCGAAAACGCATGTTATTACTGAAATACTTCTAAACTCGTGACAGTCGAGGCTTTACTTGCTTAGAGACTGCTCTTCCAAAGCTTTTTTCATACTTTGAGCGAGTTTGGTTATACTGCCTGCCCCTTGGGTGATAAGAATGTCACCTTCTTGAAGCTCATTGAGAAGGATATTTTCCAAATCTTCTGCTTTGGGAACATATTCTACTTCAACGCACGAAACTTGTTGAACCCCCAAGGCCAAACTTTGTCCACTGATTCCGGGTATGGCTTTTTCTGAGGCCGCGTAAATTTCACAAAGATACAATTTATCAACGTGTTCAAAACATTTGGAAAACTCAGCAAACAGCGATTGTGTTCTGGAAAATCTGTGGGGCTGGAAGGCCATAATAATTCTGCTACTCGGGAAAACTTGCTTGGCACAACGAATGGTTGCCGAAATCTCTGTGGGGTGGTGACCGTAATCGTCAATAATTTCAATGCCTGCAATGCAACCCTTGCGTTCGAAACGTCGACCGACTCCTTGGAAGTTGGCAAGGCCGATAAGGCAGGCTTCCTTGCTGAGTCCTGTTTCAAGGGCAACACCAATGGCGGCCAATGCGTTTAAAATATTATGTTTACCGGGGTGATTGACCACAACTTGAGCCCAGAATGTTTCGCTTTCTTCCTCGTGAGCGTTACTTTTGATATAGACATTGAAAGTACTGCTGCTTGAACAATCCACAATTTCGGCACGGATATGGTTGTGCATGCCAAAACCATAGGTTGTGCATGGACGTTTGATGTGAGGTAAAATACGCATACACCCATCATCGTCGCCACAAACAATATTTCTGCCGTAAAAGGGAACTTTATTCATAAAAGCAATAAAGGCTTCGTCAATTTTTTCTTGACTGCCGTAAAAATCCACATGATCAAAATCAATATTGGTGACCACGTTGATAATAGGGAAAAGACAAAGAAAGGAACCGTCGGATTCGTCTGCTTCGGCTATTAAATACTTACCTTGACCCAAACGAGCGTTTGCACCGTATGCGTTGATGAGTCCACCGATAATAACGGTGGGGTCTTTGTGCGCCGCATCAAAAATACTTGCCGTTAGGGAAGTGGTTGTGGTTTTGCCGTGAGTGCCCGCAATGGCAATGCCTTTTCTTAAACGCATAAGCTCTGCAAGCATTTCTGCTCTTCCGATTACAGGAATTTTCTTTTCTCTGGCTGCAATAATTTCCGGATTATCGTCGCGAATAGCCGTGGAACGTACAACCACATGGGGATTGGTAATATTATCGGCATGGTGTCCGATATGTATTTCTGCGCCCAAGGAACACAAACGTTTAACCGTTGCATTTTCGGACATATCGGATCCGTTGACCTTATACCCAAGGTTGAGAAGTACTTCCGCAATGCCGCTCATACCTGAGCCGCCAATGCCTATCATGTGTATAGCGCGTACTTTTTTATGCATCGTCTTGTCCCCTTTGTTGTAGTGTCCGCTGTTTTATGCTTTGTTCAATGATGTCGGCAACTTTTTCAGCGGCGTCTATCTTGGCAAATCGATAACAATTCTCTGCCATGACCTTGCGATTAATGTCATCTTTCAGTATTGCGTGTACAATATCTTTAATATCTATATGTTTTAATTCTCTTTCTTGAAATAATAAGGCGCCTTTACTGTTCACCAAAAATTCCGCATTGGCGGTTTGGTGATCGTTGGTGGCATGGGGAAAAGGAATAAATATGGCGGGTGTTCCCGTGGCCGTCAACTCTGCAATACTGCTTGCCCCCGCTCTGCAAAGAGCCAAGTCGGCTTTGGCATAGGCAGTTGCCATATCTTCTATAAATTCAAAGAGCATGCCGTCTATTTCATCTTGGCTGAAACCATAACTTTTATACGCTTCGCGCACCCTTGGATAATCTTTGCTTCCGCATTGATGGGTGATGGCGATATTATTATCGCGCAAACCTTCCAAAAGCTCGATTACCAAGGAATTAATGGTCGTTGCTCCAAGGCTTCCGCCCATAATCAGGAGCTGTTTTCTTTTGTCTGCAAAATTTTTCTTAAATTCTTCTTTATATTGCGGAGTTATTTTTGCAATTTCCGCACGCACGGGATTGCCCGTCAATACGCTTTTCTTGGGATTGAAAATATGTTTTTCATCGGGCACGGAAAGGCATATGCGATCCACAAGTTTTGCGAGCACTTTGTTAGCCAAACCGGGAACGGCGTTTTGTTCATGGATAATGCAAGGAATTTTGCGTAATTTGGCGGCAAATAGAGTCGCAAAACAGGCATAGCCCCCGAAACCTACCACCGCATGAGGTTTAAATTCTCCAAGTAAATCATAGCTTTCTTTGATGGCTTTGAGCATGGCAACACCTGCTCCCAAGGCTTTCAAACCTCTTCCTTTTAATCCGCGAACATTCAAACCATAAAACTTAATACCGGCTTTGGCGGTGTATTCTTTTTCTTTACCGTAAAGGGCGCCCACAAAAAGCAATTCGGTATTTGCATCACGATTTTTCAAAGCGGAGGCGACGGCCAAGGCGGGAAAAATATGTCCCCCCGTGCCCCCCGTGCTGAGAATGATTCGTAAGTTTTTGCTTTCCATAATATTATTGCCCTATTCTTTTGCTAAAACGCTGGACCAAGGCCGCGTGTTGTCCTGCGCTTTCTCTTCTTCTTTCTTTTTTGGATTCCGGTTGATTTTCTAAGCGAGAGTAATTAAGTAAAAGACCGATACAAATCAATGAAGCGATCATGGAACTTCCGCCGTAACTGAGAAAAGGCATGGCAACACCTTTTGGGGGAACAAGTCCCATAACCACCGCAAAATTGAGGGCTACACTGAGCATAAGCACCAAGGTGATACCAAAGGAGTTGAGTTTGTCTCGCAAATTGGTTTGTTTTATAATAATTTGGTAACAACGGAAAAACATAAACAAAAATAAAAGCATTAAAACACTGACGCCAACAAGTCCAAGCTCTTCACCGATAACAGAAACAATAAAGTCGTTGTGGGCTTCGGGTAAATATAAAAGTTTTTGGCGTCCGTTCCCCATGCCAACCCCCGAAAGTCCACCCTCGGCAAAGGCATAAAAAGATTGTACCAACTGATAACCACTGCCTTGGGCGTCTTTAAAGGGATCCATATAAGCGATAAGACGACGCATACGATAGGGAGAGGTTAAAATCAAAGTAACGGCGGTTGTGGCCAGCATGCCTGCCGAAAAAACCAAGTAGATAAGCCTTGTTCCCCCTGTTAAGCAAAGGAAAAAAAGCAGTGCCATCATAATCATGGCTGAGCCGAAGTCAGGCTGTTGCATGAGCAAAAGGCAAAAGATGCCCGTAATGGCAAAGGGGGGAATAACCCCTTTACTAAAGGTTTTGACGAGATCTTGGTGGGTGCTCAAAAAATAGGAAAGATACAGAACCAAAGATATTTTGGCGAATTCCATCGGTTGTATGGAAAAATTGAACACACCTATCCAACGCTGGGCACCGTTTACGTTGATACCAAGGGGTGAAAGCACCACAAAAAGCATGAGCATCATGGAGAATATGGCAAAATAATGTATGCTATTAATAAACTTTTTAGATAAAAAGGTACACACGCCCATACAAGCAATGCCTAAAATAACAAAAAATACCTGACGTTTGAAAAAGAAGTATTGATCATTGAAATTTCGTTCGCCAACAACCCCACTGGCGCTTAAAACCATTAATAAACCAAAGCACAAAAGAATAAGAACCGTAGCAAAGAGCCACCAGTCAACATTGGCTTGTGTCGCACTCTGGGTGTCTTTGCTTTGTTGTGCCGCCCGCGATTGGAGGGAGGAATAACTAGGGGTATAGGTATTCATAAAATTTCCTTTATGCTCTTCTAATTCTTATTGACGCGAAAAATACTTAGGGGATGATAAAGTGTTATTTTGCTTTTTTCTTGATGTTGGCCACAATGTTTCTAAAATCTTCACCACGTTTTTCATAGCTTTGGTACTGATCGAAACTGGAAGTGGCCGGGGCGAGAAGTATGGTATCCCCGGGGGTACCAAGTTCTGTTAATCTTTGCATGGCTTCACTAAGGTGTTCGTCATAGCTCAAAGGGAAATGTCCCTGAAATGCTTCCTCAAAAATGGCTCGACTGCCACCAAAGAGGGCAATATGCTTAACATTGTCTTGCATAAGAGGAAGAAGGGAGGGTAAGTCTCCGCCTTTGAATTTACCGCCCATTAAAAGGCAGATGGGACTTTGGCTTTCGGCAATAGCCGTGATGGCGGTTTTTAAAGCGTCCACTGTGGTGCATTTGGAATCGTTGATATAATCAATTCCATTGACTGTGGCCACAAATTCCAAGCGGTTTTCCATGGGGACAAAGTTTTTCACCGCTTTTTCGGCTTGCTCAAGGGTGACACCGAAAATTTGGCAGGCTTGCCAAGCGGCTTCCGCGTTGTTTTGGTTGTGTTGCCCTATAAGTTTTGTTTTTGGGAAACGTCTAACTTTTTTATCAAAACTGCGAACTTCGCTTTTTAAACGTAAATTTGCCACAATGTTCATAAGCTCAGCGCCTACGAGAGCGTAATCATCTTCGAGCTGTTTGGTAAAAATATTCATCTTGGCATGGATATACTCTTCCATGTCTGCGTGATAATCTAAATGATTTTCAGAAATATTCAGGCAAAGCGCCACATAGGGGCGGAACTCCACACAAGTTTGTAGCTGAAAACTGGAAAGTTCAAGCACAAGCACATCGGCCTTTGGGATGCGGTTTTGCATGTGGTCCAAAACATATTCACTGAGGGGAATACCAATATTTCCGCCCACAAAAACTTCGTTGCCTGCTTGTTTGAGCATGGCTCCGCAAAGGGCGGTTGTTGTGGTTTTTCCACTGGTTCCTGTGATAGCCAAAACAGGAATTTCATAGCAATAAAGCCAAGCAAGCTCTGTTTCTGCCATAACGGTTGTTTGTACGCCAAGAAATGGAGTAAGGGACGCTATGGCCACGCCGGGGCTTGGGATAAGCACATCGCACTGGGAAAAATCTTCAGCTTTGTGTTCTCCTTCGATAGTATTAATGGCGTTTTCCGTGAGGAATTTTTTAAAATCTTCGGGGAGTTTGGAACAATCCTTTTCGTGTAAGGTCAGGTTGAAGCCAAGGGCGTGCAAAAGTTTACAAGCCGCTCTTCCCGAACGTCCTGCACCGACTACACTTATATTTTGTTCGTTACGCAAAGGGTTTTTCACACTTACTTTGATTGATGGTAAAGCCATAGATTTTTCCTGCTACATTCTTTAAGGTTAGCGAAGCTTGAGAACAGACAAGGAAACGAGAGCAAAAAGCACTGATAAAATCCAGAAACGCACAATGATTTTTGATTCGGGCCACCCTTTAAGCTCAAAGTGATGGTGCAAAGGAGCCATTCGAAACAGCCTTTTTCCCTTAGTGCTTTTAAAATAAAAGACTTGGAGGGTAACAGAAACGGTTTCAATAACGAATATTCCGCCTGCGACAATCAAAATCAATTCTTGTTTACATAAAACTGCCATAAATCCAATGACCCCCCCAAGACTGAGAGAGCCCACATCACCCATAAAAACTTCTGCGGGTTGGGCATTAAACCACAAAAAGCCGAGACCGGCACCCATGAGCGCCGCGCTGAATACCACTACTTCACCTACCCCAATAATGGGGGTGACTTGTAAGTAGTTGGCGAATTGGGCATGACCTGCCACATAAATGAAAATACTGTAAACACCGGTACAAATGACTACGGGTAAAATAGCTAAGCCGTCGAGTCCGTCCGTTAAATTCACTGCGTTGGAAGAACCGATCAAAACAACGGAAGCGAAGACAATATAAAAGATACCTAAATCAGGGGCTATGCTCTTAAAGAAAGGAAGGCTGAGCACACTGGAATAGGCAGGCTCGTTTATCAATAAAAAGATGGCTGAAATCGCTACCAAACTTTGTCCCAAAAACTTGGTTTTGGCAGTGATACCCGTGTTATTTTTTCTGCGGATTTTACATAAGTCATCGCTGAGTCCCACAAGGGCAAAACCTGTGAAAACATAAAGTGTCAACCAAATATAGTGATTGGATAAGTCTGCAAACAAGAGTACAGACAAGACTGTTCCCACAAAAATCAAAATTCCTCCCATGGTGGGAGTGCCTGCTTTTGCGGTGTGGGTTTTTACATCTTCGTGTATGGGTTGACCGTATTTTAGTCTATGCAACAACCTGATAAAATAAGGGCCGATCACGATAGTGAGCACGAGGGCGAAAAACATGGCCGCCGTGGCACGAAACGTGATGTAGCGAAAAATATTTAGAGGACCGAACAGGTCGGTAAGAGGAACCAAAAGACTATAGAGCATGACAGTGATCCATAAAGTAGTTGAGATAATTTTCCAAAGCATTGGAGCGAGAAGCTTTGAAAAGTATGAGTTTTTCAGAATGAGGGCAGTTCTTGAGCAAAGATACGAGATCTTCTTTTTGCTCTATGCTGTGAAAATCTCCATGGAAACCTTCTTCTACGAGACCTTTTTTGACATCTTCGGCAAAATTGCCCAGCCAAAAAATAGCTTTAGCTTTTGTTTTTCCGAGTATTTTCCCAAGGTTAATATGTTCTGCATGGCATAACTTACCAAGTTCTTTCATCTCCCCGAGCACTAAATAAAAATCTTTTTCTGCTTGAGATGTGCTTGGGTCGGCCTTGGCAAGTTGTTCAACAGCTTCTACCATCCGTAAAGTGGAAAGAAGATTTGCGTTATAACAATCATCGATAATATTCCAAGAACCTTTTTGTATGCGGTTAAAGCGCATTTTAGGCAAAGGAACATTTGCCATGCCTTTGATAATACAAGCATCGGAAATAGCTAAAACATCACATAGGCTCGCCGCCGCCGAACAGTTTTCAATGCCTACGCCTGCAATAAAGGGGCTTGCAATTTCCAACTCTTTTCCTTGTAAAAAGAGGGTGAAAAGCCCAAATTGTTCTTGGTTTAAACCGTGATATTCGGCAAAGTGGGTGCTTTTTTCTGAAATATCGTTTGCAGGTGTCCCAAAATAGATCTTTTGACAAGCATAGGCTTTCGCTTCTTCCACCAAATCGGGGTAGGCTGCATTAACAAAGCCGAGACCGCCTTCTTTTACATAGGACAACAGTCTTGCCTTGTGGTAAGCAACCCCTTTTTCGCCAAGCCATTCGGTGTGTGCGTTGGCTGCGTTAAGGATGATGGCGTAATCGGGAGTCGCGATTTCTCCAAGCTCGTCCATGTCGTGGGCGTGGCTGATGCCAAGTTCCAAAACCCAAAAATCTTCTTCACCGCTTGCGTTCAGAATGGTGATGGGCATGCCTATTTGCGTATTATAATTCAAAGGGTTTTTAGCAACTTTTCCGGGCACGACTTCAAAAGTTTCGGAGTCGAGGCTCAAAATATGGGCAACTAATTCTTTAAGGGAGGTTTTGCCCGCTGTTCCTGTGACGGCAATAACTTTTTTCTTGGGGTTTTGTCCAAAAGTCACACGGCATGCATGTGCAAGTTTCCCAAGTGCCTTTACGCTATCGTCGACGAGTAAAACAGGAATAGGAGGATTATCGCCAAATTCTTCATGGAAAGGGTTTTTCTCTGCCAAAAGCGCGACGGCGCCTTTTTGCATGGCATCTTTGGCGAAACTATGACCGTCTACATTTTCACCTTTTATACAGACAAAAAGATCCCCTTGTTTTACAAGGCGATTATCGGAAGCTGCTCCCAAAATAAGGATATGTTCACTGTTACCTTGGTAAAGAAGTGTAGCTTCGCTGTCTTTTACGGCTGTGGCGAGATCGATGCGCATAGTTTTTCCTTTAACGCTTTATTGTGCGTCACTCAAAAATTCACGAATAATTTCTTGGTCACTGAAATAAAACTTTTCTGTTCCGATAATTTGGTAGGTTTCATGCCCCTTTCCGGCCACAAGAATAGCATCTCCTTTTTGGGAGATTTCTACCGCCAGCTTAAGGGCTTCACGTCTGTTTACAATGCTGTGCACTTCTTTGGCGTTTTCAAGGCTCGGTATGATATCTTGGATTATTTGTTCCGCTTGTTCTGTTCTTGGGTTGTCGGAAGTTACAATCACCACATCACAAGCCGTGGCTACAGCTTGGCCCATAAGGGGGCGTTTTGTTCTGTCTCGATCGCCACCGCAACCAAAAACCGTGATGATGCGTTTAAAGCCTGCTTCACGCAAAGCCTTTTGGGCATGCACCAAGGCATCGGGGGTATGGGCGTAGTCCACAAAGAAGTGTGCTCCTTCTTTTTTGCTCCCTTTGCTTGCGCTGATGCGCTCCAATCTACCGGGAACACCTTTAAAAGACTGTAAATGTTGTAAGTCTTCTAGGCTAAAACCAAGTTGAAGGGCAAGGCTTTCCACACCAAGTAGGTTGAGTGCGTTGTGTTCACCCACAAGTGATGTTTGCAAGAGCCATGTGTCGTCCTTATACTGATGACTTATTTCTAAACCTTCGGGGGTGTTCGCCAAAAGTTTTGCTTTTAAAATATTGTTTTTAAGAGTACTTGTTTTTCCAAGGTCTTGATTATCCAAGCAATAACCCACAGCTTGGGGACAAAGATCTAAAATTCTTTGGCCGAAAGGGTCGTTGGCAAAGATTCCCATAACTTTTTCAGGTTTGGGCACAGAAGTAAAAAGACGGAGTTTGGCAAGATAGTAATTTTCCATGCTCTCATGATAATCCAAATGATCTTGAGTCAAGTTGGTGAAAAGAGCCGCATCAACATTGATACCTGCAACTCTGTCTTGATCGAGGGCGTGGGAAGATACTTCCATAATGACCACGTCCACACCGATTTCTTTGATTTTTGCCAAAGATTTATGCAGAAAAAGGCAATCGGGGGTAGTAAGGGGAGCCTCTTCGTAGTGTCCCGGCCAGTGGTAACTGACGGTTCCGAGGACGGCCACGCGTTTTCCGCACGCCTTATAAAGATGTTCCAATAAAAAGGCACAAGTGGTTTTGCCGTTGGTACCTGTAATGGCAACCACGGAAAAAGGAAGGTTGTGGGTTTGATATTTATTTTGTGCCAGTACACCGAGGGCTTTACGTACGTTTTCTACGGCAATATACTCTACATTTTCGGCAAGCTTGTTATTTTGTTCCAAAACTGCGTAAACGTCGACGTCAAGCACAATATAGCTTGCGCCTTTTCCTACAGCGGTTTCGATATAGGATTCCGGAGAATGTTTTTTACCGAGATGCGAAGAAGTCGCAAGAGGGAGCGCTACAAAGATTTGTCCATCGACAACTTGACGCGAGTCAATGGATATTTCTAAGTTATATTTAACAAGCTTGTCACAAAGCTGGCTTAGTTTCATGATATGTCCTTTTTAATCCTATACTTTTGATGTACTTTGATCTGATGTGTCACTGAAAGAAAGTTGTCCGTTGTCGGAGATACTCGCTTGTCCATTGGAGGTGGTGGGAGCATTGAGGGGATTTGTCGGTTGATTTTGCCCTGCATTTTGCTCTTGTTCAACAGTGTTAATCATGGAAGGAGGTAAGGATAGATATAAAATATATTCTTGTTTTCCCCTTGGGGTATTGTTTGTAAGAAGTTGGTTTTGTATTGTTTGCGTGTTGAGTTGATTTTGGTTATTGTTGGGTTGTCCGCTTGTTTGACTGTTCACTTGATTAACTTGCTCGCTTACTTGCGGTAACGTTGCATTTAGCTGAGCCTGTTCTGTTGTTTGGGCAATTTGATCCGCTTGAGGGGCTTGTGTTGCTTGCATAAGAGCATTTTCGTCGACTATGGGGGTACCCTTTGGTGGGACTTGCATCACCACGTATGTTCCTTGTCCTACAACCTTTGGAATGATTCCGAGACTTTGGTACGCTTCAATGGCGCTCCGTAGGCTCAAGTTAGTCACATCGGGAACAATGCCTTTTTTTACTTTTATGGGTTGTGGTTTTTTATTGTTTGCACCGTCTGCTATCACATCTTTATCGGAGGCGAAAGTAACGGCGGGTAATTCTCCGTTATAGGCCATGGTTCGGGTGGCGATTTCTTGGAATACCGGTGCGGCAATAACTCCGCCATAGGTTTGGGTTTGGGGTTCGTCTAAAATGGTGATAATGAGATATCGAGGGTCATCTATGGGTAAAATACCCACAAAGGACGCCATTCTTTCTTCACCGTAGCCCACACTGTTTTTGGCGGCTTTTTGTGCTGTGCCTGTTTTACCGGCCACTCGCACGCCTTCAACAATGGCGCGTCTGCCCGTTCCTTTGGCGCTGACCACCGATTCCATCATGGCAAGCACATCACGAGCGTTCTTTTTGCTGAACACGTTTTGTTCTATGACGTTATGTTCTTTATCTTTGATAAGTTTTATAGGAATTTTTTGACCGTCATTTACCAAGAAATTATAGGCTTGCAATAACTGTACTCCCGTAACAGATAAACTCTGGCCAAAGCCTGTGGATAAAATATCCGCTTCGCTGTAGTTGTTGCCCTTACGGACAATCCCCTTGGCTTCATTGATACCTATGCCTGTGCTTCGACCGAAACCAAGACGGTTAAGGTAGTACGTCAGTTTTTCTCCCCCCATAAGTTGGGTGATTTTCGCCATGCCGATATTGCTTGAAAATTTGATGATTTCTTCAATGTTTAATTCTTTATAAGCTCTGCCGTCGTCACCGATGGTAAAGGGTTTTTTGCTTCTTCCGATTTTGATGTGATCCAGTGTCCAGACCCCATTTTCACCCGAGAACGTACTGTCTTTTGTGATAATTTTTTCTTCGAGTGCCGCAGCAACAATCAAAGGTTTGAACGTTGATCCGGGTTCAAGTGCATCGTTTGCAAGGCGGTTACGATATATGGTAGGGCTATAATTTTTGAAATTATTGGGGTTGAAAAAAGGGTATTGCGCCCATGCTAAAATATCACCCGTTCTGGGATCGGCGATAAGTACGCCGCCCCATTTGGCTTCATATTCTGTTACGGCTTTGGCGATAATTTCCTCGGCAATAAACTGGATTTGCACGTCAAGGCTGAGGGTTATATCTTCACCGACGGTTTCTTTATCGTCGATACTGTAAAGAGCGCGTCCCGCAATGTCCCTTGGGATAACAAAACGTTGAGATTCACCGTTTAGGGTCTCATTGAAGGCTCGTTCAATTCCTTCAAGACCGTCGTTGTCTATTCCGACAAAGCCAAGCAGTTGTCCTGCCAAATGTTTAAACGGATAGACTCTTTCAAATTCACTGCTAAGGCCGATACCGGGGAGCTTTGCTCTGGAAATGGCTAAGGAGGTGGCGTCGTCCACCTTTCGTGAAATCCATACAAAAGAGCGATCCTGCTGTAATTGTTTGAGCAGTCTTGCTTCTTCCATTTTGAGGATGGGGGCAAGGGTTTTGGCTGCAAGCTGTGGGTCTTTGATTTGACGGGGGTGGGCGTAAATGGAGCGCACTTCCACACTCCGCGCCAAAACTTGACCGTTGCGATCGTATATATTGCCACGTTTTGCGGCCACAAGTTGAGTAATACTGTGTTGCTTGTCGGATTGAGCTCGCAATTCCGAACCGATAATTACTTGTAAATAGGCTGCTCTAAGCCATAAAATCACAAAAACACAGACAAAAACAAAGGCCACCATTTGATAGCGAAAATGCATCCAATCTTTTTGCTCAAGATAAGATGCCCATTTTCCAAGCGGTGTTTTATCAGAATGCTTACGTGTGGGTTTACGATAGCTATTTCTGTTTTTTGTGTTGTTTTGTGTGTTACTCATAAAGATATATTGCTTGTAACTTATTATTTATTACTATATTCAAGCGTGTTAAGGTTTTTTATTGTACGGGGCGTCTAATCTGTCCCGGTTTTGCTACGGCAAGACCAAGCTCTCCCGCCTTTTTGTCAAGTTCGTAGGGGGAAAGCAGACTGTCTCTCTCCACCTCAAGTTTGGTGATATGCCCTGTTCCGTTGTCGAGAGCATTTTGAATTTTATAAATATTATAGGCTAAATCAGTTCTGTCTATGCTCATCCAAATAAGAAAAAGACCTGTGCTGAAGCTAAACAAAAGCGAAATCATTAAAAGTAAAAGCCATGTTCCTGAATTAAACACCTTAAATCTATATCCGAAGGAAGGTGAAAAATTACTCATCGGTATTTCCCTGTAGCGTTTTCTTGGTGTTAGGGAGTTTTCTTGCAATGCGCAACTTTGCACTGGAGGCTCTTGGGTTGTGCAAAGCTTCTTCCTTAGAGGGAAGAATGGGTTTTTTTGTCAGAACTTCTGCTTGCTTATAATGCTTGCAAACACAAGTTGGGATATGGGCAGGACAAATGCAATCCGTCGCCCATTCTTTAAATTTTTGTTTAACCAATCTGTCTTCCAAAGAATGGAAAGAAATGATGGCTATAACACCGTTATCTGCCACATGATCCAAAATACCGTCTAAAAATCGTGATAACTGACCAAGTTCGTCGTTTATATGCATTCTGACGGCTTGAAACGTTCTTGTTGCGGGGTGATTGCGTGCATTTGCGCGCCATTTGGCAGGGTAGGCATGATAAATTATATCAGCAAGTTCCTTTGTGCTTTCAATGCTTTTTTGTTGTCTTGCGTCTACAATGGCACGGGCGATGCGACCTGCTTGCGGATCTTCCCCAAGTTCTGTGATAACGCGCTTGAGCGTATCAAAATCAGCTTTATTGACAAAAGTTTTGGCGGATTGGGTGTTCGGTGCGGATTCGGGAAGCATCAGACTGCCCATATCCATACGCATATTGAGAGGCCCGTCTTTGTGATAACTAAAACCGCGTTCAGCTACATCAAGCTGCAAAGAAGAAACGCCAAGGTCAAGCAAAACACCATTGAAAAGAGGAGAGTTTATGCTCGGTAAAACATGTTCATAAGAGGCGTAATCACTTTCGAAAAGGTGAACTTGTTCTTTAAAATTCAAAAGATTTTGTTCTGCTCTTTCGAGAGCTTGAGGATCTCTGTCCAGTCCGCAAAGTTCTGCTCTAATACCAAACTCCGAAAAGGTTTTAAGTAGGGTAGAACTGTGACCGGCAAGGCCCAAGGTTCCGTCAAGAAACCAAGGGTTTTGCACTTCTTTATTGTCCTTGCTTACAAGGGCTTCGATAACCTCGTTTAGCAAGACAGAAACATGGGTGGCATTTTCAGCAGTTGTAACCATAAATAAGCCTTTTTAGAGCGAGAAGTTAATGCCGCTGGCGCTAAGTTCATCGCTGACATCATCGAGAGTTTGTGCTTCGATGATTTTTTGATATGTTTCAGGATTCCAAAGTTCAAATCGTGTAGTGAGGCCAAGAATAGTAACTTCTTTTTCAATATTAGCGTATTCCCTGTGGGGCTGGGAAAGTCTAATTCTTCCTTGGCTGTCAATGATATGTTCTTCGGCGTTACCTATAAATAAACGTCTGAAATTTCTTACACTTGTTGAAGGATTTGTGAGCTTGGAGAACTGGTGTTCAAGGACATACCATTCGGACATGGGGTAGGCCACAAGACAACCGTCATAGGTGGTAAGCATAAATTTAATTTCAGTAGTTTCGGGAACATCCTCTTTTTTTGCGCCCTTGGTTTTTTTAGGACTTTCATTTGGTTGATGGTTTAGAGAAGTGTCAAAATCACCCTCTGGGCTACCTTCGGTATCGTTTTTCGGGTTTTGGGTAAGGCTATTATCTAAATCGTCGTTTTTATTTGTTGTGATATGAGTAGGTTGTGTGAATATGTCTTGATTTTTAGCTGTGTCGTCATCCATGCGAGCTAAAAGACATGCTCTAAATTCAGGAGAGAGCATGAGGCGACCTTTAGGGTCTAAGTTACGCTGAGAACGACCTCTAAATTTCATGTTTAACCCACTTCTTACCACTTTTTACCACTTTCTCATTTCAATTTAAAATTGTCAAGATGAAATGTTACAATTAATGAATGCATTGAAATGTAAGGATTTTTTTATTTTTAGGGTTTTTTTCCATTAAAACTAAGGTGGGGGATTATTTTAAAATAATATACTTAATCAGTGGATGTGAAACTCGACAAAAGGTAAAAATTTTGCTATTGTTTTCATAGTTGTAAAGAAATAAATATGGTTGAGCCTAATAGTGTCCTTAAAAGAGGATCTTTTGAATTATACTGCGGATGGTGAGCTTGTTTAGAAGGGGGTACAGAAGTGTACTTGATTAAAAAGTAAGCGAAATTTGAAGCAACTATACGTAAAAAGTTTTATGAGGATATTCTCTAAACCATCTTTAGTGAACAAGTTTACGGCTAGTTATTGAAATAGGATGTGCCTTTTTTTATGTTTATGTTTTGAAAACTAACATTTGAGGACTTGTATGAAAACTAAGATTATCGCAACGGTTGGACCGGCTTCTTCTTCTGAACAAATGCTTACCAGTTTGGCGCACGCCGGCGTCAGTATTTTTCGTCTGAATTTTTCCCATGGTGATAAAGCTTTTTTTACCGAGGTAATAGGCCATATCCGTAACATTGAAAAAAAACTGGGAAGGCCTTGCACTGTCATGCAAGATTTGTCGGGGCCGAAAATCAGAATCGGTATTTTACCGAAAGATATGTATAATGTTCAGAAAGGGGATAGATTTTTGCTTGGGCTTGACGGAGAGAGTAATAACCAAAATCTTCCTTTTATCCCTTTTGAGTATGAAGTACTATTGAAGACCCTCGTTTTGAATGACAGGCTGGTACTTGCGGACGGTGGTCTTGAATTTTCTGTCGCCGAAGTTTTGAATGAACACCAAGTGATTATCGAATCTGAAGGTTTTGGGGTTATCACTTCAAGAAAAGGTCTTGCCCTTCCCAATAAAAATATACCTCTACCCGCTTTAACAGAAAAAGATAAGCGAGATTTGAAGCTTGGACTTGAACTTGGTGTGGATGCCGTGGCCATGTCCTTTGTACAAACCGCCGAAGATGTGCGTGAACTTAAAAACCTCATAGCGAAAGCCGGTAAATCCTTACCCGTTGTTGCCAAACTGGAAAGACAGCAAGCTATTGACAATTTGGAAGCCATTGTGGCCGAGGCCGATATGATTATGGTAGCCCGAGGAGATCTTGGTGTGGAATGCCCGCTTTCCACTTTGCCCGCCACCCAAAAGAAAATAATTGCTGTCTGTAATCATGAAGCAAAACCCGTGGTTGTGGCTACGCAAATGCTATTATCTATGGTGCATAGTCTTTCGCCTACAAGGGCAGAGGTCACGGACGTGGCCAATGCTGTGCTTGACGGTGCTGATTGTGTTATGTTATCTGAGGAAACCGCAATGGGGGATTACCCAGTGGAAACCGTCGGGTATATGCGAAAAATAGTACAAGACGCCGAAAGTTACCTTGTGGAAAACCGAAAATTACGCTTTCCGCAAGATGATTGCAGTTCTGCTCAATTTTTGGCCTATGCTGCTTGCTTATTGGCGGAAAAGCACGATACTTGTTGTCTTGCTGCCCATTCTCAGAGTGGAATCGCCGCAAGACTCTTGTCTGCTTGTCGTCCAAAGCAAGAAATTTATGCTCTCACTCCCAATAAAGAAGTCTATGGCGCTTTGAACTTTTCTTGGGGAATACGACCTGTTTTCGTGGAGGATAATACGGAACCCAGTCACTTGGTAAGGGTTCAAAACTTTCTTGCGAAAAATGACGATATTCCTGTCGGAGCTGATGTTGTCATCACTGCGGGCGATCAAGCTCAAGGGGAAAAAAGCCGCAGCACTAATTTGGTTAAGGTTTTTACAAAGTAATCTTTTTTCAAATATGCTTCTATGAAATAATTTAGTAGAAGCCACAAACAAGGAAAATGTGTAGAACATGAGTCAGTTTCAAGAAGCTAAGAAAACATCCGGCGTAATCGAAGGTTCCGTTGGAGAAGAGTACTATCCCATTAGCCAAGAAATACTCGCCTCTTTTCCAAAGTTCAGGCCGATTGTCGACTTATATATGTTTAATGAGAAAATTCTCAGTCTTTATCCTGTGGCAAAAAAAGAGGAGCGTCTCAGTAATGAGAAGCTGGAGAAAATCCACGAGGCTTGCAAAGAGGGCTGTCTTTTTGTTTCAAGAAGCGACCATCATATATATGTGGAACTTTTGGCAAAACAAGCAGAATTTGTTCTTATTGACCCCAATCTACATGATACCGAAATTCGTGATATCCTGATTAAGGCTTTATCGACACGCCTTACTGCGCTTTTTGAACAGCCTTTACCTCTTGTTTATAAAGCATTACATGCAGATATTATGGTGTTGACGGAGTATCTTTGGGAAGATACAACGCGCATAAAGCTTTTTATGAATGCGCTTTATACCGGTGAAGATAATGTCACTATGCATAGTTTGAATGTGCTCTTTGTGGGACTTTGGCTTTATTTGCAAACAGAAGAAAAGCCTACTCGAAAAGTTTTTGACAGGGTTGCCGCAGGACTTGCTTTGCACGATATCGGTTATTCCAAAGTTCCGGTCTTTATTTTGCAAAAGAAAACTCCTTTGAGCAAGGAAGAGAATGAAAAAGTAATGACGCACCCAAAAACAGGGCTTGCCATTGCTCATAAGCTCGAAGTTATTTATGATGAGTCCAATCAAATTATCTTCCAACATCATGAACTTCTTGACGGAAAGGGCTATCCCAGTAAGCTCAGTTCCCAAAATCTTTCGAACTTTGGGATGCTTGGCAGTGTGGCAGATACTTTTTCACTTATGATTACCAAGCGGGCTCGCATTCAACGCGTGCCTACGGGAAAGGCCGCCATGCTTTTGGCCAAAGACCCAAAATATTTTCAAAAATACACCAATCCTTTAGCAAAAGCATTTATGGACGGAACATTCCAGAATGTTTAGATGTATAGTAATTTCAGATAAAATTACTATGTCGAATTAAAATACTATAGGATGTTTAATCTGCTTGGATGTTTTTAGTTTTAACAGTATAGTCCATGAACAGTTTAAGCGCTGAGATTTTCAAACCATCCGAACTTGAACGGTCGATATTCAATCAGATTTGTCAGCAGGTTCGTTAGGATACCATAATATGGGAGAAATTTTAAAACATGCATGATGATAACATTCAAGCAAGTAACGAAGAAAAGGCCATGATCTTCACCGAAGGTCCGGCGCCGGCTAACCTTAAAGAAAAAAGAAAATTTTCCGCCTGGCTTTTTTCTTTTCTATTTGCAATTTTTACGTTGATTGGGCTTTGTCTCTATCGTCCCGATCCTTACTGGACAGTAATGCTCTTTGTGCCAGACGGCTTGCTTGTTACCTTTCAAGTGACCCTTATGTCTGTAGGCATTGCCATACCCATAGGACTTTTGGCAGGACTTGGGCGTATTTCCAAAAATCCCATCATTAATGGTATTGCCTCTGTTTATGTGGAAGTTATTCGCGGAATTCCCCTTCTTATGCAATTGTTTTATATTTACTATGCCATGGGGCCTATGTTAAACGCGTCCCCCATGGTGTCAGCCGTGACTGCCCTTAGTTTCTGTTACGGTGCTTATATGGGAGAGGTGTTCAGAGCAGGGATTCTATCCATTTCCCACGGACAAACCGAGGCGGCTCGCTCCTTAGGTTTTAACCAAACCCAAACAACCTTTTTGATTATTTTGCCCCAAGCCATGCGCACCATTTTACCTCCTGTAGGCAATGAATGTATTGCGCTTCTTAAAGATACTTCACTTGTATCTGTTCTTGCCATTACAGACTTGTTGCGTCGTGGCAGTATTTACGCTTCCAATACCTTTGAATATTTCGAAGCATTTACGGTTATCGCACTTATATACCTTATTATCACTTTGCTTTTGTCCAAGGGAATGAGCATAGTTGAAAGGAGACTTTCCTATTATGATAGATCCCGTTAAAAATTACAGCGCCCTCAAAGAACCCGATCTCGACGCCGCCATATCCATGCGCGGAATTTGGAAAATTTTCAATGAAGAAGTGGTGGCGCTCAAAGATATAAACCTAGACATCAAAACAGGTGAAAAAGTGGTTATCATCGGGCCTTCAGGTTCAGGAAAATCTACCGCTTTGCGCACCATCAATCGTTTGGAAGAAGCAACTATCGGTAATATTTATATCAATGGGCAAGATATTTATTCAAAAGCAAATGATATTAATAAAATGCGCCAAAATGTGGGCATGGTATTCCAGAGCTTCAACCTTTTTCCTCATATGTCCGTGCTCGGTAACCTTACCGTCGGCCCTATGAAACTGCGTAAAGTAAAGCGCAGTGAAGCAGAAGACAGAGCCATGTTCCTTCTTAAGAAAGTAGGACTCGTGGAAAAAGCAAAAGCCTATCCTTCCATGCTTTCAGGTGGTCAACAGCAACGTGTGGCCATAGCAAGAGCCCTTGCCATGCAACCCAATATTATGCTTTTTGACGAACCTACTTCAGCCCTTGACCCCGAAATGATCGGTGAAGTGCTTGATGTTATGGTGAGCCTTGCAGAAGAAGGCATGACCATGGTGGTTGTTACCCACGAAATGGGCTTTGCAAGACAAGTTGCCGACAGAGTTGTTTTTATGGACAAAGGTATGGTTCTCGAAGAAGCACCGCCTATGCAACTTTTTGACTATCCGCAACACCCACGTTTACAACAATTTTTGAAACAAGTGTTGTAAGAGTTTTTGGGGTAATTTTATGAGAGGGGGGAACCATGCTTTTGTGTACAAAAGCAAGGTTCCCACCTCTCAAACTCTCCCCCCTCCTTCCAAAAAACTTTAATATTTGAAAGGCTGTGATTGAGTTCATAGTCTTTTTTTTACTTAATTAGGGAGGTTGGAACAACCTACCGTAAAAAATTTTTAGTTTATTTACGTCAGGATGTTCCATCCTTCCTTTGATTTGAGTTAACGGTGATGTGGAT